>SLLF01000340.1 GCA_007134175.1 Kiritimatiellia bacterium
CAGCGCCGCGTGAATGGCGCTTTCGTTCTCCAACCGCGCCGTCATCTTGACCACGTATTCCGCGTGCTCCTTATTCTCCGGGTCCGTCGTCACCAGCAACTCGGCCAAAGACAACTTGATCACCACATCCGAAGGCAACTGTTTACGCAACTCCAGGAGCGCGTCCGCCGCCTCCTGATAGCGTCCCTGCCGCTGCCAGATCTCCACAAACCCCAGGAGCACGCCGCGCCGGTCAAACGTGACGGTGGCGAATATCTCGTCGGTGATATTCAACCCCAGCGACAATCGCAGTCCGTACTTCTTCAGGCAGCGCCCCAATTCCTTGTGCCGGGTCAGGGCGATTTTCAGGGCCTGCTCGCCCGTTTTGTAATCCTTCTCATTGATGGCGAGGAAGCCGCAAACATAAGCGGCATCAGCGGTGTGCAGGCCCGTCTTCAGCAAGCCATAAGCCTTGTGATGGTGCCCGGCGGTAAACGCCTTAAGCCCTGCCATGAACTGGCGCTCATCCTGGGAAATCCACATGCGCTTGAAGAAGCCCGGCGTAAGCCGATCCGGTACCGGCGCGGGGGAAGCGGCGGGCTGCGAGGCCCCCTGACCTCGTGACCGGCCAGCCCCGCTTTTCGACGTGGTGCCGGAACCCGGTTGCATCGTGTAGAAGAGACCCGTGCCCGGCAGCCCGACCGTGGCCCGTTGTCCCCGTCGGCCCACGGCATACTTCGCGCCCCGGGGACCGAACGAGGCAGAGACCCCGCCCTTGCTGAGATTCTGTGTCACCCCTTTTGCAATACGCACTCTGCGCCAGAATCGAAACGCCATGTACCTGTGCCTTTCTTTCTTTACCGAGGATATTCGAACATGATCATAGCTACAATCATCTTCCATGCGGCTGCGGTCGCCAGCCGGCCGCCGATTGTTCGCGGAAAAGGCGCCAGACGCGTTCTTCCGTTTCATCCACCTCAAGGTGCAGGCGGGCACCACTGGCCGGATGGGGAATGGTGAGCGAGCGAGCGTGCAATAGCAGCCGATGGACCCCGAACCGTTCACGAAAGTAACGGTTGTGCGCCCCGCGCCCGTATGCCGTGTCTCCGATGATGGGGTGGTTGATGTGTTTCAGGTGACGGCGAATCTGGTGGCGGCGACCGGTTTCCGGTTCCACCTCCACCAGGGAATAAACGGCGGGCCGATCCTCGATTTCCGCATCCAAGGTCAACGTCTCCAACAAGCGGTAGCGACTACGCGCGGCGCGCGGCACACCGTCCTCCTCGTCCACCACGGGATGATCGATCTCGCCGGTCGGTGCCGTGTGACCACGCACCACCGCCCGGTAACGTTTGTGGACACGTCGTGCGGCAAACGCGTCACACAAGCGATTGGCCATAACGGCGTCCAACGCGAACACCAGCACCCCTGACGTCGCCCGGTCCAGTCGGTGCACGGGATAGACCGATCGACCGATCTGTTCCCGTAGGATTTGCAAGGCGGCCAAGCCTTGCGGCACGTGTCGGTTCCGGTGCACCAGCAAGCCGTCCGGCTTATTGATAGCCACGAGACAATCATCGCGATATATAATGTCCAGCAACGCCATCTTCGCCCCTAATCGTAAACCGACAGAATCGTTTAGATTAGGGCAAAAGAGGAAGGCGAAAGATTAAGAAATAGCATCTTTCCCCTCTTGTCTTTCGCCATAATCTTTCGCCTTAATCTGCACCCATAATGAAATCACTCTTACTCGCATACCCTTGCCCGGATACACTTAATCGGTCTTTTTCTACCAGACGCTTCGCTGGGGAACACGAAGAAAGTAGATCAGCGGTTCCGCTGCGGGCGCGGGCGATGACCGCGCCTATGAAGGGCCGCGCTCACCGCGCGCGGCTACAGCCTGAGTCCCGCTCCGCCCCCCGCTGCGTGGCCCGGAAATAGGCCTTGCGGTCTCCCCACTTGGTCAGGATTTGGCCCAGCGCAAAACCCTCCCACGACGCACCCAGCTTGGGATGGGCCAATAGCGAGTTCGGGCATCCGCTGAGCTTCGTCTATCACAACCAGACCGCGCAGCGCACCCAGCGTATTCTCCAGCATGGCGCGCAATGACTCAAATCCGGCCGTTGTTTCAAGATCGTACCACGTCACATCGGACCCACCCGCTTCGCTGGAGATAGTATGAGAACACGGAGAAGACGGGAGGATACAAGTTCACCCCAGCTTCCCTCCGTGATCTCTGTGGTTGAAAAATCTTCCATAGTCACGGCTAGACCAGTGATTTCGCTGTAGGCGCGGGCGATGACCGCGCAGGTAAAGGGCCGCGCTCACCGCGCGCGGCTACAGCCTGAGCCCTTTCTCTCCGTGCACCTACTCGTACACGCCTATCGCCCGGCACGCTGCAACCGGATGAAAGCCAGCCCTACCCGGACGCCGGGTTGAAACTCGATCAGCACATCGATGTCGCTCTCCGGCCCGAAATCGTCGCGCAACACGGATCCGAACAGCGCCAGGCGACGGATGCCGCGGGCGCGGCAGAACGCCTCGATCTGTTCGCGCGGAACCTGTATGCCTTTCGTCTTCATGTGCCCTCGGAGCAGGACCACCGGTTTCCTGCCTCCAATCCTTGGAAGAAGTTTCCGCTCCTTCCCGCATGCACCTCAGCGCTCCACATGCACTCTGCCCTTCATCCTTCATCCTTCTCTTCCCTCCTCCGTCCTCCCTAAATTCAAACAAGCTGGGACAGCAGGGTCCGGGCGGGAACAATGACGGGAGCCGTTTGCGTGAAACAGTCGGCTTCAACATAATCAGCGTTGAGCGTCAGCTGGAAAGCATGAGGCGTACCGGTCTGCTGCTGGAAATAGGCCAGATGTGGAGACAAGCCGGCATCGCCATGTTTAGCCTCAATCAGCAACCAGGGTTGACCGTCGCGGATCACGACAAAATCGACCTCGCGCTTGAGGGTATCGCGGATATAGCGTAGCTCGAACACCCCCAGTCCCAGATCGGTCCAGCCTTCCACCGCTTTCAACAGATGACACGCACAGAATGTTTCGGCTCGCTGTCCCCTGTCCGTGATGCCGCTCCAATCCCGTAAAAACCACTTGGGCTCCTTGCGCAACGCTTTAGACACATTGCGATGCCAGGGCCGGACGATAAAGCCATAGTGCAGCGAACAGAGTGTGGTGATCCAGCTACGCACGGTATTCTCGCTCACCCGGACTTGTTTGGCGAGTGATGAGTAGATCAGCTGATCAGCGCTCTGGTTGGATAATATTCGGGCCATAATGGCGAGTTGATCGAGGTCCTGAATGCCGGTCATATCACGCACATCTTCGCGCAATAGTTGATGCATGCGCAGCTCGCGCCACCGCAGCGAGAAGCGCATAGACCTCTTTTGAAACGGTTCAGGATGCCCGCCATGCTCTAACAGGGCCTGCCAGTCAACATTCGCTAGTGCAAGCGGTGGATTGTGAACGGAATAGGATGGTTGCGTTCGACACAGCTCGGCAACACTTAGGGGATGCATATGGTACAGGAAGTAGCGCCCCATTAAGCTATCTCCCCCTTTGCGGTACGCATCGAGCCGGGATGAGCCGGTGACCATGATCCTCACGTTGGCCTCGTAGGTGTCAAAAAACCCTTTAAGGAATTGTTTCCATCTGGGGTATTTGTGGAGCTCGTCGAAAACAATTCTAATTGGTTTTGCTGAGAGTTTGTTGAGTCCCGCACGCTCGGCAACGGCGGTCGGTCCCGATAGAATCAAGGCGCGATGATCCTCATTGTCCCAATCCAAGTAGACGTCACTCAAGTCACGACACGTTGTCGTCTTGCCCACTTGGCGCGGCCCCGCCACAAAAGCCATCTGCCGCTCCTCGCGCAAAGCGGTATCCAATAGGGCACCATAGATTCTGGGTTGCTTATTCATGCTGTATAATTACGCACAACGCTGCAAAATAATCAAGATTATTCCGCAGTTGTGTTAATTTTAATACATCACGGTCGCAACAGGGTGCTATTCCACCCATCTCCCGCCCTGATCTCCGTGCACTCCGTGGTAAAAATCCTAGGGTACAGCAGCGTTGTCAGACCGGCACCGCCCCTCCTCCCTCTCTTCATCCTTCATCCTTCATCCTTCATCCTTCACCATGTCTGCCCCTCACCCGTCCGCGCCTCAGCAGCAAGCTTTAACAAATCTAGCGCGCTCAAACCATACGGCGAAATTGCCGGGGGGCCATTCCGTGCGCGGCCCGGAAACGCCGGTTGAAATTCGACAGGTTCTGGAAACCGCTGTCGAAAGCGATGTCGGCGATGGAGCGGTCGGTTTCCAGCAGAAGTCGCCGCGCGCATCCAAGGCGCAAATCGGTCAAGAATTCCGTGAATGTCTTGCGCGTGGAACGCCGAAAAGCCCGGCTGAAGGCCGCGGGGTCCATGCCGACGTGACGGGCCGCGTCCGCATGTTTCACATCCTCCCGGTACCGCTCAAGAATATACCGCTGCGCCTGATACATGCGGTCCGCGCGTGGCGCGGGTGTCGGGACGGCATATGCCGGGCTGGCCAACGGTAGCGCCGGGGCCGCCGCGGTCAGACGCTTGGCCAAGGCCCAAAAATGGAGCCATCGGTCCAAGCCGTGCGCCTGACGGATCAAGCGCAACAACCGCACGCCCGCCCGGGCGGCGGTGCCCGTATAACACAAACCGCCGGCCGCCTGCTCCAGCACCGTCCGCCAGGCCCGCAACTCGGGAAGATGGTCCAGCAGCCCGGCTAGCGGCTCACGACGGAAATGCAGCACTTCTGCCGCGGCACCGCGCGCAGGGGCCTCGGTGTTATGATACCAGTGGGGCAAGTCCGCGCCTAAGAGATATAATTCCCCTTCGCGGAAGGCCCCGACATGATCACCGACGATTCGAATCCCCCGACCCCGCTCGATGTAGGTGATCTCGTACTCGGGATGGTAATGAAACGGATGATCAAACTCCGGCAACACAAACCGGCGGGACAAGAGGAGATCCCGCTCCAACATGGAGACGGCTTCAAAATGCGCTTTCATTGATTGATTATTATAGCATGCAACACGATAAAGTCACTAAAATACCATTATATATCATGCCGCTAGTAGATCGCGGGGGCGGATGGTGTTTAAATGGTTGCCGCTTAATACCACCGGGAGGTCGATTGTGCCGCAAATAATCTTTGAGACGGAAGACGGGCAAGCATTGATTGTAAACACGGAAGCGGAGCACCTGATGCAGGCCGCGCTGGATCATGAGATACCCGGCATTGAAGGCGCCTGCGGCGGCGTCTGTTCCTGCGCCACGTGCCATGTGCACATCGACCCGGCCTGGACGGAGCTCGTGGGCCCGCCCAACGACTTCGAAGCCGCGTTATTGGAACTGGAGGATCAGTTCAAGCTATGCAGCCGCTTGGGGTGTCAGGTCAAGCTAACGCCTGAATTGGACGGCCTCAAGGTACGCGTGGCCACGGGGGCGTCATGAGCGCGCATCCGGATCCTTTCCGCCAGGCGCGGGCATCGTCATGCGGCATGACCGTCCATGTGGACGGCGAACCCATTCCGCTCGTCCTCGACTTACAGGGCGTGCGGCGCGCGGCGAAGGATTGGCAGGCCTATAGCAGCGCTAACCCTTTTCATATCACGTTGCAATCCGAGGAGGCGCTACGCAACTTCCGCCAGCTCCCCATCGAAACCGACCCACCCGACCACACGGATTACCGGGCGATTGTGGAACCGCTCTTCCGCCGCCCGGCACAGCCCGACTATGCCGCCCGGATGCGGGACATCGTACGGCGCACCGTGGACGAAGCGTGTGCGCTCGGCACGCTCGATGGCGTGTTGTCGTTTGCGCTGCCGTTGCAGTCGCGGGCCTTGGCCCTGCTGCTCAACGTGCCGGAAAGCGAGGCGGACGAGTGGATCACCTGGGGTATCAGGGCCTTTGACCACGACGAGCAGGGCCCGTCGAAGGGGGCGCGTCTCGAAAACTATATCCAACGCCAGCTTGAACACGCGGCCGGGACACCGGGCGAGGATCTATTCAGCATCCTGCATCGCGCCACGTTTCGCGGACGCCCCCTGACCTACGAGGAAAAGCAGGGGTTTGCCAACCTGGTCTTTGCGGGCGGGCGCGATACCGTAATCCACACGACCACCTCCATACTGGCCTATATCGCCGAACATCCCGCTTTTTGCCCGCAATTGGCGGCGGACCCCGCACTCGTGCCGAAGGCCGTGGAAGAGTTTGTGCGGGTGGTGACCCCCTTGACCGCGATCACGCGCACGTGCGCGGCGGACACGCCCCACCAGTCCGCCGGCGGACGTATCGGGCTTTGCTGGGCGTCAGCCAACCGCGACGACCGCTTCTTCAAGCATGCCGATCGCGTGCAACCCGACCGGGCACCGAACCCTCACGTCGCTTTCGGATTCGGCCCCCACAGTTGCCTGGGGGCATCGCATACCCGCTTGCTCCTGCGCACACTGCTCACCCAATGCGCGGAGCGGGGCCTGAGGATACAAACCCTCGAAGCCATTCCGAATGTCGAGGTCTTCGATACCTTTTCACGCCCCATCGGCTTCAGCAAGCTCATACAACGCTGGTCAGCGCAACAGGAGATCCCATGAACGGACTACAACGAACACGGCAGTTCATAGGCGGCGAACCGGTGGACCGCCCGCCCTTCCACCCGATCGTCATGCGCTGGGCGGCGCGCCGGGCCGGCGTGGCCTATCGGGATTTTTGCCTGGACCCGGAAGTGAAGTGTAAAGCGATGATGCAGGTCGCGGACCAGTTCGATGCCGACTGGGTAACCACCATGTCCGACCCTTATTGTGAAGCCGAGGCCTTCGGCCTGGAAATTGAATACCCTGAGAATGATCTACCGCTGGACCGTGGCGGGCATCTGCCGGACGCGGCCGCCGCGGCCCGTTTGCAACCTTACGATCCGCAGCAGCACCGCCGCTGCCGCCTGCGCGTCCGTGAAATAGAGATCTTCCGGCAGCACTGCGGCGATCGCCTACTCATCGTGGGCTGGGTGGAAGGGCCCATGGCGGAATACGCAGATTTGCGCGGCATCACCGAGGCGGCGCTGGATTTGTACGACGATCCGGACGCCGTCGGGCGGGCGATGGATATCATCACCGAGGCAGCGCTGGCGTTCATCTCGCTTCAAATCAAGGCTGGGGCACATTGCATCGGCATTGGCGACGCCTTCTGCTCGCAGATCGGGCCGAAGTTGTATCGCTCGTTCGCCTTCGAACGCGAGAAAAGGATGGTGGACCATATCCATGCCAAAGGCGCTTTGGCCAAGTTGCATATTTGTGGCAACACGCATGATTTAATACCCGACATGCTGCGCACCGGCGCGGACATCATCGACATCGACCACCTGGTCCCATCCATGGCCCCGTTTGCCGCGCAGCTGGGCCCGGACCAAGTGTTCAGCGGGGCCTGCGATCCCGTGTCGGTGGTAGAGCGAGGGACGCCAGACCGTGTGATCGCGGCCGTGGAGCGTCACGGCCGACAGGCCGGCGGTCGCTGCATTGTATCGGCCGGCTGCGAAATCACACCCGGCACCCCGGACTCCCAAATGCGGGCCCTGGCCAGCGCCGCCAACCTTTTCCCCCTGTAGCCGGTATCGCAGGCTGTCACGCCTGTAGACGTCCTCTTTTTTTTCTATTATATTCCCGGCGCCGCAGGTGCGGGATTAGGGGCTATTGGAGATGAAAGGAGTAAAATCGGCAGGCAAACACGCTGCACACCGGATGCTTCGCTGGCGTAAATGGCTGAAACCGTTCGTGTCCAAACACGGATCGCCGGAGGCCATTGCGCGCGGGGTGGCCATCGGCATGGTCGTGGCGTTCAGCCCAACCATCGGGATCCAGCTCGTGCTGGCGTATTTTATCGCCACGCTCTGCAAGGCGAGCCGGGCAGCGGCACTGATCCCGGTATGGATCACTATGCCAATGACTATTCCCCCCATTTACGCCTTCACCTATACGATTGGCCGCTGGTTCGTCGGCGGGCCGTCGGTCAGCGAGGTGCGCCGTCAATTGATTCGGTTGGTGCGCCGGATGGATGGATACGATGCCTTTGATCTTCCCGCCAAACTGAGACTGGCAATGGAAATAGGGCAGGAGGTGCTTGTCCCCATGTTTATCGGCGGACTGTTGGTGGGTTTTGCCTGCGCCGCCATTGCTTATCCCCTGGTTGTATGGGGCGTCCGGCGCTTCCGTGCGTTTCGCAACCGCACGCGCGCCGATCGTCGGCGCCGTTTTCATTTTCGGTTTAAGCGCCCGCATCTACCGCGCACGCCTGCGCCCGAAATATAGTTCGGTTTGCTACCCGCATGTTGGAAAATGCGGGCTGGCAGGCGTGGGTGGCGGATGTTGCGGGATTTGGAGGAACTTGGTCATGTCGAGGACCCGTATTGGGTCGCGGGCAAGAACGAGATAAATGGAACATGTTTTCATTTCGAACGTAGCGACGCAAAGTCGATCTCCCTCCCGCTTGCACCGGCTGGCCCCATCGTGGCCAGCTACAGCGGACAAGGCACGGATCACGCAAGGCTCTGCTGTAGCCGGGCGCGGTGAGCCCGGCTGGAAGCGACCTGGCAAAGAACGAGATTTTTCGACTCCGCCGAAATATGCGGGCGGACGGAGTTGACAGGCGGGCCGTTTGGGCTTAGTCTTGCGTGCTTTATATCCGGGATGGAGTGGATTTATGACGAAAAGAACGTATAAACCTTCAAAGATCAAACGGAAACGCAAACACGGTTTTCGCGAACGCATGAGCACGGCCGGTGGCCGGAAAATCTTGTCACGGCGTCGGCAAAAGGGGCGTAAGGCCTTGACGGTATCCGGCTGAGCCGGTCCGCAGCCTCGTTTCCGGCGGACAGTCTGGCGCGGAACCGGTGGTATCCGACATGAGTGCCGCTTCCCCCCCTATCCAGTGTCTGCGCCGCTCCCAGCGTTTAATCCATCCCCGCCTATTTCGTGAAACGTTCGCCCAGCAAGACGCCTGGGTGGGACGCTGTATGGTGCTGTGGGTTCGGCGCGCGCCGGACGCCGCGCTGCGGGTCGGCGTGGTGGCCAGCCGCAAGGTGGGGAACGCGGTGATGCGGAACCGGGCCCGCCGCCGGTTGCGTGAAGCTTGGCGCTTGAATCGACACGCATTTACAGGCACAGTTGATGTGGTACTGGTCGGGCGACGCCCCGTGACACGGGCCTCGCTGGCTGCGGTCACAGCAGAATTACTGCGGTTGGCGGAGCGGGCAGGCCTGCGGGCGGCAGATGCCAACGGGGACCAACTGGCGTGAAGCAGCTACTGATTCTGCTGGTGAAGGTTTATCGGTATACCTTGGCGGGTATTTTGGGTGGGCATTGTCGGTTTTATCCGTCCTGTTCGGCCTATTGCCTGGAGGCATTGGAGAGGCATGGCGCGTGGTGGGGAAGTTGGCTGGGGCTGCGACGCGTGGCGCGTTGTCATCCGTGGCACCCCGGTGGCTACGATCCCGTGCCCGACCATTTAGCGCGGCGCACAGCAAAAGAGCGTAAAGATAATGGAATGTAACCATGGGCATGAATAAAAAAGATGTGTTGATTCTGGTGGGGCTGTTCGCCCTCTGGCTATTGTGGTCCCCCATTGACCGCTTGATCATCAAGCCGCTCTTCTTCCCTGACGACCCGGCGGCGGAAGAGGTGGAGTGGACGGAAGAAGAGGCCGTGCCCGAGTGGGAACCGGCACCCGACCCCATCGCCACCGATGAACAAGACGTACCGGCCGCGCCGGCCTGGTTGGACGAGGACGAGGCCGCGCCGGTGGTTTTACGCGAACCGGACACGGAACCGGATCGAGTCGTTGAGCCCGAACCGACTGCGCCGGCCGAAGAGGTGACCATCGAAACCGACCGGATGCGCGTCACTTTTTCCTCGCGGGGCGGCACGATCCAACATATCGCCTGGCTGGATTACCCGGAAACCGACGAGGAAGGTAGCGGGCCAATCCAGCTTGATTTTGCCGGGCAACCGGCCTTGGCGCTGCGCGGTATCCAAGGACTTTCCCCGCAGCATGACCTTTCTATGCGTCGGCTGGACGGCGAACAACCCGGTGTGGCGTTCACAACAGAGCTGGAAGGCGGGTTGCAGTTTGAACGCGAAATCCGGGTATTGGACGATTACGTATTCCGCGTCCACGACCGATTCATGAACCCAGGCGAACGACCGCTGCGGGTGCCGGCCTTTGGTATCCAGACCGGCCGCATGGAGCCGGTACCCGGCGCCACCAGCATGTACGGCATGTTTGCGCTGGGTGTGGACACGTTGCCCCCCACCG
>SLLF01000293.1 GCA_007134175.1 Kiritimatiellia bacterium
CGGGGTCTTGCGGCCAAACATCATGCACCCCAGACAAAGCGGGGAAACCTTTACGCCCGTACGTCCGAGATTCCTGTATTTCATGATTGATCTCCTATTTATTGAGCTGCCTGCGATAGTGACCGATCTACCATACCGCGTCAAACAGCTTTCGGTCGCCGTGCGTTGCGGAGGCCGTTATTTCCACCTCCCCTTTCCCATTTCGTGCAGGTCCACCACCCGCCCTTCGCGCCGGGCGCGTTCAGCGGCAAATGCGATCAGATGCGATTCGAGGGAGACTTCCGGCCCGGTCGCAATCAGATCGGCATTCCCGGCCTGTAAAGCCGCCAGGAACGCCCGCATCAAGCCGCTATCGCCGCCCCCGTGTCCACCCGCCGCATCTTCGACCTCCCGGTTCACGTCATAGGTTTGCTCCTCACCCGACAGGAAATCAAGCCAGCGCAAAATCTTCCCGTCGCCTTCCAGATAACCGCGCGAGCCCATCAACCGCACGCGACGCCCGTGCGGAGTGAAGGCGCTCAATGTCAACGAAACCGAGACGTTCCCATCGAACTCCAGCGCCACGTGCTGGCTGTCCATTACATCGTTGTCGCAAGCGTAAACACATTTGCCGTACGGGCCGGTGCGCAGCGCCGCTTCGAGAGCGGACTCGGTAAATTCGTCAACCACCACGGCCAGCGGCCAACCCCACATCCCCTGACGCAATCGGTCGAAATAGAAGGTCTTGGCCGAATAGGGACAATCACCGTCCGCCAACACGCAATCCAGGCAGCGGTCCGCTGCCTGGGCCGGCTTGTTTTCCGCCCGGAAATGTTTGAGGTGACCGAAGGAAGCCACCCGGCGGCAGGGCTTGCCGACCCACCAGCGGAGCATGTCGGTGTCGTGGCAGCACTTGGCGAGAAGCAAAAAGGATGAGCGGGCCTCGTTGGCGAAGTTGCCACGGACAAACGCGTGGGCATAGTGCCACCAGGCGATGCCTTCCAGGTATTGAACGGCACAGAGATCACCAATCCGCCCCTCGTCCAGCAACTCCTTGACCTTGCGGTAGAAGGGCGCATAGCGCAGCACATGGCAGACCGTCAACAATACCTTGTTGTCGCGAGCGGCGTTGGTTATCCGAATACATTCCTCTACGGTCGAGGCCATCGGTTTCTCAATCAGGATATGATATCCCAACTCCGCCGCACGGACGGCGGCCCACTCGTGGCGCCGTTCCGTTGTAGCGATGATCACGGCATCGGCCAGCCGGGGTTGCGCCAGCAGATCCCGCTCGTCCGCGAATACGTTAGCTTCCGGAATACCGTGCAGACGCGCGGTTGCCGTGCGTTGCGGCTCGCGGGGTTCGGCGACGGCTACCACTTTTCCCACCTCCGGGTGTTCCGCCACATACTCCCCATAGCGGCCACCGCGACTGCCGGCACCCAGGATGGCCAGCGTCGGCACACCGTTTTGGGAAAAGGGCGACGTCATGTTACTTTTCATTTGGAACCCTCAGGTGGACTTCGCGCCAGCTATCGGCTACGCCAGCGCTGACTCGGACGCGTAAAACCGGAATGAGCTTGAACTTACCAGAGGGGCTCTTGCACCCCCCCGGACGCTACGCCTGGCGGCCTGTCTGCGCCAAGCGAAGCGCGGCAGGCAGGTACCATACCGCGCCCAAAACGACCGAAAAGATAATGGCGCATTCCGCGGCGTTTGTCTACCCTCCATTTTCCCTGAAAACAGTTGCGGTCTATTGCCGCGCGCAGCGTTACCAGGAAAACGCCCAAGTATTCTGCCAATGCACTCAAGTTGACCCGCTGATCCCCGAACTCCTCCCGGTCATTCCGCTTGAAATAAGCAGATGGAAAGCGGATAGTAAAGTCCATCAGCCAATATTTTTACCGAACTGAAAGGAGTGGCAAGATGAAACGAATCCTGTTTATTGTCTGTTGTGCCGCGATGCTGACGGGCGCACACCGCGTCCAGGCGGATCTCTATTTCGACGGTGGCCTAAAGTTGTGGTACGCCGAGCCGAAACTGGCCGAACGTGCCATGATGTTCGGGCCGTCAGCGGTATTGAGCGTGCAGGAAGACTTCTGGTTGCGCGCCTTTTATCTCTACGGCCAGTACGATTATGTTCAGCGCCCCGATACGCGGCAAGTGGGCAGCGTCGGCGTCTATGACGCCGAACTGGTGGGCGGACTGAACTGGGACATCTTCCATTTCGGCGTCGGCCTGCGCTGGGCCACGGTACTGCGGGAGGAACGCGTGGAGGACGGCCGGCTCATACGCAACCGCGCGTCGGGCGGACCGGTACTGGCCGCCGGGGTGGCGCAATCGCTGGCCGAATGGCCGTGGGGCTTCACTGGCAGCCCCTGGGGCTGGTACGCCGGATTGTCATGGATGTTCTATGACATCGACGACGACGGCGAGCACATCAACGTTGATGTGGGCATTACGCACGTGTCGCACGGTCTCTACAAGAGTATCGGCTATCGCTACAAGAACGTCTTCGACCATGAACGCATGGAAGGCTTCACCATTACCTTCATGCTTGAATTCTGATCTGAGACGTTGCCCGCCATGATCAAGGTTAAAATCATAGGAGCCGGTGGCTACGGCGGTGTGGGGCTGGTCGAGCTGCTGTTGAACCATCCGGAAACGGAAATCGTCGCGCTGGTGGCGCAGACGGAAACTGGTCGACGGATGGATGAGCTCTACCCCCATTTGCAAGGGTTCTGCGACTTGCCGATCCTGCCGCCGGACGATCCGGCGGCGGCCGTCTCTGCCGATGTGGTCTTTTTTGCGACGCCTGACGGCGTAGCGATGCAACAGGCGGAATCGGTACTGGCGCAAGGCGCGAAGGTGATCGATTACAGTGGGGATTTTCGCTTCCAGAATGCGGCCACCTACGCCGAATACGCCCGCCGCATCGGCAAGGACCCGGTCCATAAATCCCCGGATTTGCTTGCACAAGCGGTTTACGGCCTGCCGGAATTGTACCGGGACCGACTGACGCCGGACACGCGACTGGTAGGCAACACCGGCTGCTTCGCCATCGGCTGCATCCTGGGTCTGGCCCCGGCCGCCGAGGCGAACCTGGTGGAACTGGACCATCTCATCTGCGATTGCAAGTCCGGCGTATCTGGAGCCGGCAAGAAGCCGCAGCCGGGGTTCCATTACCCCGCGCGCTATGAACAAATGAACGCCTACCGGTTGCAAGGCCACCAGCACGTGATGGAAGTGGAATGCGCCTTGCAACAGACGGCCGGGACGGACGTGTGCCTGACCTTTACGCCCCAGGTCGTACCCGCCTGCCGCGGCATTCTAAGCAGCCTCTACGGCCGCCTGCGACCCGGCATCGACCGCAACGCCGTATGGGACGCCTACCACCAGTTCCACGACGACAACTATTTTGTGCGGATCTATGACCGCTCGGCTGCAATAGGGACCCAGCACGTGCGGGGCTCTAATTTCTGCAACCTGATCGTGGATGTGGATGAACGCACCCGAACGCTGCGCGTGATCGCCCACATCGATAACCTTGTAAAAGGCCAGGCCGGTAACGCCCTGCAGAATATGAACTTGATCTGCGGCTTACCCGAAACCACCGGATTGGACCGGCCCGGTCAGTACCCTTGAAATCAGGACCCATTAACTAATGTCTAGACTCCCTCCATGGATACGATTGTCACGCCTGACCGACCAGCATTACGCGGCGGTCTCCGACCAAGTGAAGAGCCACGCGCTGCATACCGTCTGTGAAAGCGCCAAATGCCCGAATCGCGGCGAATGCTGGAACCGCGGCACTGCGACCCTCATGCTGCTGGGCGACGTCTGCACCCGAGCCTGCTCGTTCTGCGCCATCCAGCCGGGTCGCCCCGATGGACTGGACATCAACGAGCCGCGCCGCGCCGCGCGCGCGGCGGCGGGTATGAAGCTGAACTACGTGGTGCTGACTAGCGTGACCCGCGACGACCTGCCCGACGGCGGCGCGGAAATTTTTGCGGAAACCATCCGGGAAATCCGCAAGCGCTTACCGCACGCCGGCATCGAGGTGTTGACCCCGGACTTTGAGGGCGTCACCGAGCTGGTGGACATCGTCCTGGAAGCCCGGCCGGATGTGTTCAATCACAACGTCGAAACCGTCGCTCGCCTGCAGGCCGTCGTGCGGCCGCAGGCGGCGTATGGCCGCTCGCTGGCCGTGCTCAAACACGCTGCGCACACGACGCCGCGCGCAGTGGTGAAGTCCGGCATCATGCTGGGCCTGGGCGAGCGCGACGACGAGGTCTGGCAGACGCTGGACGACATGCTGGCCGCCGGGGTGGAGCTGCTGACGCTGGGCCAGTACCTGCAGCCGACCCGTAACCATCCGCCGGTACAGCGCTACGTTTCACCGGACACCTTTGCGGCGATGGAAGAGCGCGCCCTGGCAATGGGGTTCAGCGGGGTTGCGTCCGGCCCCATGGTCCGCTCCTCCTACAAGGCCGACGAACTCCTTAGCCAGGCCCTGGCCCGACGCGATGCCGCGCATGCAGTACCCTCCTCCTGAAGGAACGTGGCACTTGAACGATTTCGAGACCCCCTGCTTTGTGGTCGATAGCGACCGGCTCCGCCAAAACGCGGCCATCCTGCGCGACATCCGCGAGCGCGCTTCGTGCCAGGTACTACTGGCCTTAAAGGGCTTCGCCATGTGGGGCGCCTTCCCGCTGATCCGCGAGGCACTGGACGGCTGCTGCGCCAGCGGGGTACACGAGGCACAGCTCGCCCACGAAACCTTCGGCAAGGAAGTCCATGCCTACGCGCCCGCTTTCAGCGACGCCGATCTCCGGGCACTGACGGCCTGGTGCCATCATATCAGCTTCAACTCACTCGCCCAGTGGCAACGTTATCGGTCGCTCGGACTGGACCGCGTAGCCCACGGCCCCCAACTGGGACTGCGGATCAACCCGCAATGCTCGACCGCCCATTGCGCCTTGTATGATCCGTGCGCACCGGGCTCGCGCCTGGGCGTGCTAGCCCATGCCCTAACCGATCAATCCCTCGACGGCTTGACCGGCCTCCATTTCCACACCTTATGCGAACAACCAGTGGATGCGCTGGAGCAGACGCTGACAGCGGTCGAGGCGAAGTTCGGTGAATGGCTGCCGCGAATGGAGTGGGTCAACTTCGGCGGCGGCCACCACATTACCCGACCGGATTATGATCGTGACCGCTTGGTGGAACTGATCCGGTCGTTCGCGGAACGGTACGAGGTGCGCGTCTACCTGGAACCGGGCGAGGCCGTCGCGCTGGAGGCCGGGGTCCTGGTCGCCCGGGTACTGGACGTGGTGGAGAATGACGGACCAATCGCCATCCTGGATGTCTCCTGCACCGCCCACATGCCCGACGTGCTGGAAATGCCTTATCGCCCGCGCGTTTATCGCGGGGACGATTGGCGAAATGGAATCGGCTGCGAAAACGACGACTTGCGCGGAGCGGAACCGGGCAGCCATCCCCACACGTACCGATTGGGCGGCGTCTCCTGCCTGGCCGGCGATATGATCGGGGCCTATTCCTTCGTCGACCCGCTGCAACCGGGCGACATGCTGGTATTCGAGGACATGGCGCATTACACCATGGTCAAAACCACCACCTTCAACGGCGTGCGCCATCCGCATCTGGCCCTACTCGAGCCGCAGCGCGGTGACGTGAACGTGATTCGGAGATTCGGGTATGAAGACTTCAAGCAACGCCTTTCATGAGCCGGCCCCGCTCGGCTTTCTCGCCTCGGAATATGCCGGGCAGCCACCGGAAACCGCCGCCTTCCATTTCTGGCCGGTCCCCTTGGAGTGCAGCGTTTCCTATGGCAGCGGGACCCGGCGTGGCCCTGAGCAGTTGTTGGCGGCGTCCCAGCAGTTGGAAAAATGGGACGGCCACGGTTGTCCCGGCGATGCGGGTCTTTTCACCGGGCAACCGTGTCGGGTCGATGCGCCGATTGAGCGCGTCCTGGCCGACATCGAGCAGCGCGTGGAATGGAGCTGGTCGCTGGATGCCACCCCTCTCCTCTTCGGCGGCGAACACACGGTCAGTGTCGGAGCCTTTCGGGCATTGGCAAAACGGGCGGTACCGGTGGGGGTGGTTCAGTTCGATGCGCATGCCGATCTGCGTGCCGAGTACCAGAATTCCCCCTGGAGCCACGCCTGCGTCATGCGGCGCGCCCATGAGCTGGGACTGCCGATCAGTCAGTGGGGCGTACGCGCCCTGAGTCCGGAGGAAGTTGATTACCGTCGCGTCCATGCCATTCATCATGTTGACGCCGACGTGCTGGCCGCCGGTCCCCTACCCGCGCTGCAGTTGCCGCCCGATTTTCCGCCGGAGGTTTATGTCACGCTCGATGTCGATGTCCTCGATCCGGCCGTCATGCCGGCCACCGGCACCCCCGAACCCGGTGGGCTTTTTTGGTGGCCATGCTGCCGACTGCTCGCCGAACTCGCGGCCCAACGGCGGATTATCGGCGTCGACGTGGTCGAGCTGGCCCCTATCCCCGGCCAGCACGCCCCGGACTTTCTCGTGGCTAAGTTGGTGTACTACCTGTGCGGCTTGCTGACGAGAAGTGCGGGTCAAGCCTCTTCATAGTTCTCCTTGACGTGGTCGTAGTCGGCGGCATGATCACCAGCACGCTGCTCACCCTGTTTGTCATTCCGGTTATCTACACCTGGTTTGCCGACATCTTCCGGCGCCGCGAGCGGGCATAGCGCAAAACAAGCGGTTCACGCCAATCGGCATATACCCAGCACCGTCACCAAGACCAGTGCAGGATACGGACGGAACCATCTGTGTCTCGTTCCGCCACTACATAGAGTCGAACCTGATCATTCTCTGCCGCAGCCTCGGCTTCCAGCCGGATGTGCGTAGCGCGAACGTCCATGAACGGTTGCAGTCGCTGCAGCAAGACAGGGGACAAGGCCGCCGCCAAGACTGCTGTGGAACGGAGGGGTCGTTCCGTCCGCATCAGCGCAATATAGCGAGCCAACGCTTCCTGTCCCGGCCCCAGCAGTGCCTCGAGCAACGGTAGAGGGGCTGTGTTGAGGTTAATAGGCACCGGTCGGGAACGAGGGCCCGGCACCAGCGTAACCCAATCCAGCAGGGTGGTTTCACGCGTACGCGTGGTCGTCGCGCGCAGTGAAGCCTGCTGAAGATAATCCGGGGTGAACCCACGGATCCATTGCAGCTCGCCCCAACTCAAGAGGGCGGTTCCCGGCGCGCGATAAGGCGGATGACCTTCCACCTGGAAGGCCACACCGGGCACACGCGCATCCGGCGGCTGAATCCAGGCCATGAGCGCGGCGACCCGGTCTCCCGGAGCCGCATCACCGGCCTGCCGCATGACATCCAACAGTATTCGCTCTGTTTCGTTGGGACCGGCAAAAGGCGGGGCCACGTACAAGTTATTCAAATCCAGATAGCGATTGAGATCGGACACGTGACTTACCACTACCAGGCCGTCCGGCCGTTCCCACTCCTGTGTCCCCATCCAGAAGGTCTCGCCATGGTCGAAGGTCGGCTGAGGATCGGCGGCCACCTCTTGCAAGCGCCGGAACGCCTCATCCAATAGCGCCGCCTGGAGGCGCGCGCGGGCCATCTGGCGCCGAGCCCGCTGCCGCAGTTGCCACGTCATACCATAAAGCTGTGTTGCCAGCGCCGCCATCAACCCCAACCAGATCAAGACGAGAATCAGCACCATCCCCCCAGCGCGACCGCGACGCAACGCATGCCCGCTGAGACGATTTATGCTATGGTCGGAGAAAAGACGCCGGGCACAGAGGTCCGGCCGCCAACGCGTCTGGGGTTGATCGCCCGCCTGCTGTGGCGGGCGCGGGAGGTTTTGCAAGCGCCTCAGAAGGCAATAGGTGCCACCCCGTTGTGTCACGCGCTCCCCTCGCCGAGCATATAGCTGATATGCGGCGTGAACAGATCCGGTTCAACTAGAAACGAGTCGTGCCCTTTTTCAGAGTGGACGGTAATATGTTTGAAGGGTACCTGTGCACTTTTCAGCTCACGACATAACTGTTCCTGCCGATCCGGGTGGAAACAGGCATCGCTATCGATGCTGAACACCAGGTATTGCTGCTGGCGGCAACGCCGGAAGACCTCGCGGAAATTTTTACCCTCCGCATCCTGCAGCAGATCGAACCGCTGCCAAGCGTCGATGATCCGCAGGTACGTATTGGCATCGAAACGCTTGACAAACTTTAGCCCCTGTTTACGCAGGTAGGACTCCACCGGATGACTCATCCAGTACCATTTATCCTTGTCCTCCTCTGGACGCACCACCTCCTTGCGCGCCCGCGCCGCCATCATCTCAAGGGAGACAAAGGTCTTGTGACTGATCATCCGTGCCAGGGTCAATCCCCGGTCCGGTCGTTTACGGCCGTAGTAGTTGCCGCCTTGGAAATACTTATCTTCCTCGATCGCGCAGATCTGTTCGTAGTTGTAGATACGCTGCAGCACCGACGTAGCGATACCCGCCCCGATCAAGACCACTCTCCGGACCCGGGCCGGATACCGTGTGGCGTGATTGACGGCACACAGACCGCCCAGCGAGCCGCCGATCACGGCGTACAACTCGTCAATCCCCAGATGGTTGAGCAACTGCACCTGGGAATCGACAATATCGCCCATCATCACCGTTGGAAACGAGCGACCGTACGGCTTGCCGGTTCTGGGATTCCGGGTAACCGGGCCGGAACTGCCATAACAGCCACCGATGTAGTTCGCGCAAATGACAAACCAGCGCCGGGTATCGATGGCCTTGCCGGGGCCGATAAAGTCGTCCCACCATCCGCGATGCAGCTCCTCGGTCCAGAGGCGTCCAGCGGCGGGAACCGATCGGTTGACACCAGCGGCGTGCTGACTGCCGCTGAGTGCATGGTAAACCAGCACCGCGTTGTCCTTGGCGGGCGACAATTCGCCATAGGTCTCATAGGCCAGCGTCACCGACTCCAGCTTCTCGCCGGTTCGAAAGACAAACGGGTTCTGTTTGTCGCCGAAACGATAGAGACGGGTCTTGACGGGGCCTATCCGGCCGGGTTTAGCGGAAAGAGTCATAGATTTACCAGCGTGCAATATCTTTTTATCTTCATGCGGTGCATTCCTCTAGCACAGTTTCCGCTGGATAGCAACGCCTGCGCAGGGAGAGTCGAGGAGAGCTGGGGTCACTCCGCACATATGAACACTGCCGGTTATTTTTCATGCAAGGAGTGACCCCTTCCGCACTCGCACTTTCAAACACAAAATTCTCATTTTGCTCCGTCTCTCTGTCTCGTTTTGCTCCGTTCCTGTCTCATTTTGCTCCGGCCCCAACACTGCCGAACGTCAGCCTGTCGATGGCAGTACCAAAATTGCGGACTGGAATATGGCAATGCTGGGATGGTCAATGCCACGGCGGGTCCGGCCTGTGGTTCCAGAGGGTGGCTTATACAGCATTGGTTGCTGATGAAATCTGCGTTAGAGTATTGCCTAACAAGGAATACCGGTGCAGCGAGTACACATGAAAAGAGTTGGCTTGGGTGCAGCGATTTGGCTGGTGTGGAGCGTGGCGCATGCCCAGCGGTCTGATCTGCCGCCTCTTTCGCAGTCCGCCCAGATCCCGGAGGCCGGTCTGGCCTTCCGCGTGATGCGCGGCGCCGATCCGGTCGGGTTGCCCCAACCGCAAGTCTGGCATTACCGCCAATCGGATGGATCGATTATCGAACGGTTCCTGCCCCGCGATTTATGGTATCCCTCGGTCTGGCTGGGTCAATGGCAGGACACAACCGGCATGGAGTTGATCATCGGCCAACTCGCGCCCCCCATGCCGACCACCTTCCCTATTCCGCACGCGTCCCACGCGGAATACCGCGTCGCCATGGACGCGGCGCGGCTGACCACGCCGGCCAGCCCGGAAGCGTTGGTGGCGTGGCTGCAGCAATTCGCCGATGCGACACCCAAAACACCCCCACGAACCGTCTCGCCCGGCCCGCGGCTGGCGCAGGTGCTGGCATTCGACTTCGCCGGCGTGGAACGCGCCCGCCGGGCCTACGTGTTCCGGTTTCGGCCGAACGTCAACGGTGTGGATCCGGATCAGTGGTTTGTGGCCCTGTTTCTGCTCCCGCCCGGGGTGGACCTCGCGGCCGCGACCGCGTTGGACCGCGAATTTGTCGGCTCGCTGCATACCGTTCGTCGGCCGCCCGACGCGTC
>SLLF01000083.1 GCA_007134175.1 Kiritimatiellia bacterium
CTTTCATCGTCATGCCCTCCATGCATTCCACCACCACCCGCGCAATGAAATCGGCACCCACCGACTCCAAAACGAGTGTAAACCGTCGACTAAAACAAGCACAGAAAAAAGTTTGCGGTAGATTGGCACGAATTTCTCACCAGCCCTCTACTGCGAGCGCGCAATCAGAGGGATTTGACCCAGACGTCTATATTCCACTGCGTGACGGGCTATGAGGGTGTGGCCATCCACATTGACCGGAAAGCGGACGTCACGGTCACAGACCAATTGTAGTGTTTCTTTGGCGGTCACCGCACAGAAACCCCATTTTTCGGCGGACTCGGCCAGGGTGCCTTTGCGCGCCATGATGGCCTGCCGCCATAATTTCAGCATCCCTAGGTCGCGGATGCCGAAGGCGTAGAATTCGCCCGCGCCCAAGGGCTGATCCGAAAAGGCCAGTTCCGGCCCAAGGTAACCGTTTACCACCATGATGGCTTGAAACTTTCCATGGAGCGCCGGGGCTCCGTCCGCAATAATATCCCATGACGACGCGCGCCGGAACGGGGCGCGCACCAGGCGTTCGGCAATGGCCAATGTCATGCCCGTGGTGAACGGGCCCAGATCACCGAAGAGCTGGCCGAGCACGCCTTTGTAGTATTTGATGAAGCGATTCTCGGTATAGTGCGGGATGCGACCAAACAGTTCCGCCCCGCTATAGCCGATAAAGTGCTGGGGTGGGTCGTCACTACCCGGACAATGCACTTGCAAAATATCGGCGTTAATAAACTGGTCGCGACGTATCGATTCAGCAAAGACAGCCACGGCATCTTCTATCACGTCGGGCATATCCAACACTTTGCCGATGAGGTCAGCCGAGCCCTTCCGCAAAAACCCCAGACGAATCGCTGGCAAGGGAATGGCCGCGTCAATACACCCTTCAAGCACAGCCCGGAAAGTGCCGGAGCCTCCGGCGGATATGGGGGTACGGCCACCATCGATGAGCGCCGCACACGCTGCGCGGCGGGCATCGAGATGCGTTTCAACGGCATGCAGACGAACGTCGTTAAAGCCGGCCTCCGCAAAGAGCGGCACGATGCGTTCGACTTTTTTCCAGTCCGAGATCGATCCGGAAATGGAGGTGGCAATAACATCAATTCGTTTCATGCTTGTTTAACCCCTGAATAAAATGTGTCGCCTGAACCTCAATTTCCTCTACCGTCCGGTCCCCGTCGAGCACGCATACGGGGCAATTTATAGTCACCGCCCCACATACCCGTTCATAAGCCGACCGTAAACGAGTGAGGCTTTCTTCGCTTTCATGCGCCTGAACCGTCTCGCCGCGAGTCCGAATACGGGACATCGCCGTTTTGACATTGGTATCGAGGAAGATGACTGCGTCGGGCCAATGCATTCGGTTAAGGCGCACATTGCGCAGGGCAGCCAACTCGGGCAATTGCTTGAAAATCGGGTCTCTCCGCCGGGGGTGTTCCTGGCCGGTGAGAATGCGGAGCGCCCGGGCACATAGGTCCGCACCTAACTCTTCTGGGTGATAAAGTACGGACCAGGCAACGGCATTCAGCAAGGGTGCGCCATCGATGAATATGTGGTTTGGACGATACCAGCGCTCTATCTGAGCCAGCAAACGGTCGCGCAGTAATAGCTCCATCAGCTTAGGCAGTTTGTAGCTCGTCAGATTTCTGGCCCGCTTGGCCCGGCGGTGCACCCAGCTTCGGATGTCCTCCATCAAGAGCGGCTGGATCACGCGGGGAACGCCATCGGCGAACAGCTCCAGCCGATCACCTAGCAGGCAGGTGTCCCCTTTGAAATGGGTGGCCAGTTGACGGGCGAGTGTGCTTTTACCCGATCCATCCACCCCGATAACGGCTACACATAGGGGCTTGGCAGGAATGGGTGTGCGGCGATGACGGAAAAGGGCGGCCTGTTCCGCCAGCGCGGCCATGTGATCGTGCAGGCGGCTGGCAATGGCATGACTATTTCCCCGCAGTACCAGCGGCGGACTGATGGTGACATGGGTCCATGCCGGAATCGGCACCGCCGTCCCTCTGGGAAAAGCTCGTTCAGCGCCTTCGAGGAAAACCGGCACCAGCGGCACATCCGCGTGGCAACGCACAATCAGGCCGATGCCGTTCATAAACGGCTGTAATTCGCCCGGTGGTCCCCGCGTTCCTTCCGGAAAGAAGATTAGACTGGCCCCAGCATCGAGTCGCCTTTGCATCTCCCTGAGGGCGCTTAGATTCGACTGGGACCGGTCAATCCAAACGGGCTGCATCAACCAACCCATGCAGCGGTAGAGGATTCGGTGATGCACAAAATAGTCCCGGGCCGCAACCGGATACGTATGGGCCACCCGCGCCAGAGGGACGGCGGCGTAGATCAGCAACACGTCGAGATGGCTGTTGTGATTAGCAACCATAATGAACCGGTCCAGGCTACGGAGGTTTTCGCGGCCGGCAATATGCACACCAAAAACCAGATGCAACAGCGGGCGCACCAATAGCGCATGTACCAAGATACGCAGCAGATTCATTACAGATCTC
>SLLF01000076.1 GCA_007134175.1 Kiritimatiellia bacterium
GACGCACAGTGTAATGATGGCCGCATCGGCCATATAGGCAAACATGCCGGTCAATAGGCGTCGCTGTTCATGGTCAACGCGCACGGGTACCTCGTCATGCCGGACAAGCTGAGCATCGCGTTCGCCATCTGTGGTCGCATCCTGGTACCTGTCGGCCACTGCAGTGGAATAAAGGAGTCCGCTTATTAGGGAGCTTATCCAGATAACCCGTCGCACCCCAAGAGATGTGAATTTCGTTCGATTCGCGAGTGAATATCTTGGGTCAAGGTTCATGGTCTCTCACGGCATACTAAGTGTCACATAAAGCCATTTCCATCTCGTTGTAGCAGGGACCCGTTGGATTGACAATCGCCGCTTTATAAACGTGGCAAGGCGTGGCATAATGTCGCGTTAGTACTACCAAATGACTCATGATGACATCGGCCTTCCATCTGGATCCGGCACCGTCCCGCGTGGTGGTGCGCCGTGGCCCGGACCACTACGACGACCGCGCCGCCGTGACCCGGCTGGTGCAGGACGCGCTGGACGCGCTGAACCTACCACCGGGCTTCCTGCAACCGGGCCAACACGTGGTCCTGAAGCCTAACTGGATTAAGGAACACGATGAACGCCGACCGGGCCCGGATCAATGGGCGCATCTCATTACCCATCCCGCCGTTATTGATGCCGTCGCCCGCTGGGCCGCCGCGCGGCTGCAGGGACAGGGTCGATTGACGCTCTGCGATGCCCCCCAGACTGATTCATCCTTCGACCGCATTCGCGCCTACTGCGAACTGGACGAGTGGCGGGCTGTGTTGCAATCCGATTTCCCGCAACTCCAGATTGAATTGCAGGATTTACGTCCGGAAGAGTGGCGGGCCGTGGACGGGGTGACCGTCGCTAAACGCAACCTGCCCGGCGATCCGGCCGGTCACACCTGCGTGGCGCTGAACGAGGCCAGTCACTTCGTCGGATTCCATGGCGACGGCCGCCTGTACGGAGCCTCGTTTGACATGGCGGAAACCAACCGCCGCCATCACGGCACGCACCATGAGTACCTGCTGTGTCGTACGCCCATGGATGCCGACGTACTGATCAATCTGCCTAAATTAAAGACGCACAAGAAAGTGGGCGTGACCTGTGCCCTGAAGAATCTGGTTGGCATTAATGCCAACAAGAACTGGCTACCGCACCATACGGAAGGCACCCCGCCGGAAGGGGGCGACCAGTTCGCCGACGCCCAGGCCCGCGCCCGCCTCGAACAGCGCGGGATGGGCGCCGCTAAACGCTTCATTGCCCGCCACCCGGCGGCCGCCTACGGGCTGGTGCCCTTCAAAAAAATTGGCCGGCTCTTTTTCGGCGATACCCAGCAGACCATTCGCTCCGGCAACTGGCATGGCAACGACACCTGCTGGCGCATGGTACTGGACCTGAACAAATGCCTCTTCTATTTCGACGGCACCGGCCACCCGCGCCAACGGGCTTTATCGTACTTGACGGTGGTGGACGGCATTATCGGCGGTGAAGGGAACGGTCCGATGGCGCCCGACCCTAAACCGTGCGGGGTGGTGCTGGCCGGTGTGCACCCGGTCGCGGTGGATTGGGCGGCCGCCACGCTGATGGGTTTCGATCCACAACGATTGCGCTTGTTGACCCAGGCCTTGGCATCCGACCAACTGCCACTGGCCCCTTTTACCGCAGACGAAATCGAGCTGGACGCGGACCATCCCTCCTGGCACGGGCCCTTGGCCAACTGCCACGACACGTTTGCTTTCAAACCGCATTTTGGCTGGGTGGGCGCTATTGAAAAGAGGTCGACGCGTGAGCATTGAAGATCATCTCTATCCTTTGCTGCGCTACTACGAACGGGCGCCCAGCGCGGTGCGGGCGCCGTTGGGCGCGTTGTACCGCACCTTGCCCGCCCATTGGCGCTATGGTCGCCGCTACAATGAATTCCAATCGCTGGCCCGGGCCTTGACCGACGCTACGCCGGACGACATCGCGCAATGGCAGCTACGACAAATCCAAACGACACTGCAAGCAGCGCAGACCTGCCCCTTTTACCAGCGCCATTTTGCCGCGGCGGGTTTTGATCCCGCCGCGGTCCAATCCCTCGCGGATTTCAAAACGTGTCCGTTGCTCACGAAGCGCGACCTCCAGCTAAATCGCAATGCCATGATTGCGGCCGGCAGCCCCCCGCGCAACCGGCTTTACGTCACCACCGGCGGTTCAACCGGTGAGCCGGTGGGCTTCTACCTGCAACGTGGCGTGAGCCGACCCAAGGAACAGGCCTTTATCGAGGCCTTATGGCAGCGCGCCGGCTATAGACCCGGCGCGCGCGTGGCCGTGTTGCGCGGGCACGTTACGTCGCCGACCGCCGGAGGCCGGATTCACTACCGCGACACGGCCCGCAACTGGCTTATTCTTTCCTCAGCGCACTTGACCGAGGACCGTTTACCCGAATACCTCGAGGCACTGGACCAGTATCAACCCGACTTCCTGCATATCTATCCCTCCGCAGCCTTGCAACTGGCGGCGTATTTACACCGCACCC
>SLLF01000095.1 GCA_007134175.1 Kiritimatiellia bacterium
AATGCAGAAACGCGAAAAGTCGCGCTTTAGTCAGTGTTAAGCCTTTATTTGCAATGCTTTAAGGCTGGTACGCCTGGCGGGGTTCGAACCCACAACCTCTGCCTCCGGAGGGCAGCGCTCTGTCCAGTTGAGCTACAGGCGCAACATGTGTGACTATGGATAACTGATAAGGCGGTGGATTTCAAGGCTCTTTTGCCTCCCGAAAATGAGAATTGCCGTGCGACCTTCATATTGTTAGCGTGAGGAGGTGCCGCGAGGCGGACCGCGATAAAGGAGCGGAACCCCCGTCGGCGGGATATGGGAGGATCAGCACGTTGTATCTGAAACAGTTAGAATTGGTGGGCTTTAAGAGTTTCGCGAACAAGACCCGCTTACAGTTTGAGCCGGGCATGACGGCTATCGTCGGCCCGAATGGTTGCGGCAAGAGCAATATTTCCGATGCCGTACGCTGGGTGTTGGGCGAACAGAGCGCGAAAGCCCTGCGCGGTTCCAAAATGGAGGATGTGATCTTTAACGGGACCGACCAGCAAAAACCCCTTTCCATGGCGGAGGTAAGCCTGACCCTGGCGGATTGCGAGGAAACGCTGGGCACCGAGTACGACGAGGTAACGATCACCCGCCGTGTACTGCGGTCGGGGGAGGGGCAGTACTTTATCAATAAAACCCCTTGTCGGCTGAAAGACATCCAGCGGCTCTTTATGGACACCGGGATCGGGACCAATTCCTATTCCCTGATGGAGCAGGGCCGCATCGACTTGATTCTCAGCTCCCGACCGGAAGACCGGCGTGCGGTTTTTGAAGAAGCCAGCGGCATTACCAAGTTCAAGGCCGACAAGAAAGAGGCGATCCGTAAATTGGACCAGACGGAAGCCAATCTGCTGCGGCTGGCGGACATCATTCGCGAAGTGAAACGGCGCATCATCTCGCTGCAACGGCAAGCCGGCAAAGCGAAGCGCTACAAGGCGCTGCAGGCGGAACTGCGCGCCCTGGACGTCTATCTCTCACGGCACCGGCTGGATGCCCTGGCCCTGGAAGTCGAGCAGCTGGAGCAAGTTGTGGTGCGCCTGCGCGAGAAGGATGAAGCCGCCCGGTCCGAAATTCTGGAGATGGAGCGGCAGGTCAATGATCTGCGTACGCGGGTACAGCAAAAGGAACAGATTATTGCCGAGGCGATGGAGGCGGTGGCCCGGACGGCGACGGAGCGGGACCGCGCCCAACAGACCATCCGGGTCAACCAGGACCGGATCGAGGAACTGAAGCAGCTTTCTGCCCGGGACCATCGTGACGCGGAAGAGGCGGCGCAACGGCTGGAAACGCATCGGGCCAATAGTGTCGAACTGGAAACCGCATGGAAAGCGGCCGGGGCGGAGCGCGAGGCAGCGGAAACCGAGCTGAACGAACAGACCGAGCGACTGCGCCAGCTGGATGCGGAAGTCGACACCACGCGCGCCCGGCTAAACACGTTGCGCGAGGAATCGATGGAGCAGGAACAGCGCGGGGCGCGGTTGCAGAATGAGCTCGCCGACCTCGATGCGCGTGAACGCAACACGGTGCTGCGTCGGGAACGGTTGGCGGCGGAGCAGGCCGAGACAAAGCGCGGGGTGGACCGGTTTGCGGCGCGCCGGGCGGCGGCGGAAGGGCAACTGGAGACCCTGCGTGGTCAGGTGGCTGGGCACCACGAACAGGTGCAGCAGCGGGAAGCCGCGCAGCAGGCGGCCACCAACACCTTGGCCGAACGGCGCACCCGGTTGGCGGATCTGCAGAAACGACTGGCGGCGCGGGAAGCACAGACGGAGTTATACCGGGAGGCCGACCCGGAGGATGACGGGTTTCCCGGCGGGGCGCGCCGGTTGCTGCAGCACGCCACGACGCCGGCCAGCGGGGCCGGTCAGGTGTGGGGCGCGCTGGCTGAAAAGATGCAGGCCGCCCCGGGCTATGAGAAAGCGTTCGAAGTTGCGGTACGCATTTGGATGGACGCCGTGATCGTGACCGATGGTGCAACGGTGGTAGAAACGTTGCAGGCGCTGGCAAACGATGCAGCCGGCTCGGCACGTCTGTTGGCAGCGGACGCGCCCTCATCCGCGCAGCCGGTGCCGGATCAGGCGCCGGGCGAGGCGCTGCTGGATCATGTCCAGGTCGCCGCCGAAGTGCGCCAGCTGGCCGAACGGTTGTTGCAAGGGGTGCGCGTGGTGTCGGCGCTGGCGGACGTATCCTGGCCGTTACCGGCCGGTATCACGGCGCTCGTAACGCGTACGGGCGAACGCCTTCATGCCGATGGTACCGGGGAACGTTGGTGGCCGCGTGCTGACGAGTCGAACCCCTTGACGCGCCGCCACCGGTTGGCGCAGTGGCAGGCCGAAATGGATACCCTGCAGACGGAGGCGCAGCAGTTGGAAGAGCTGATCCGGACCGGCGTGGCCCAGCAGGAAGCCGCTGCCTCCGAGCTAAGCGTCGCGCGTACGGCGCTGGCCGAAGCGCGGGACGCGCTGGCCCGCTGCGAAGGGGAATACGAGGTCAAGGCCGCCGAGGC
>SLLF01000054.1 GCA_007134175.1 Kiritimatiellia bacterium
AATGAAGATGCGCGAGGTGCTGGTGTTTACCCGGGAATTGAGCGATCTGCTGGCGTCGGGTATGACGCTGGGTAACGCATTGAACACGCTGGCGCAGCGCGAGACGGGTAAAGCGCAGGATGTGATCATTCCGCAATTGCGCGACGAGATTGTGCAGGGCGACAGCTTATCCGACGCCCTGGCTCGGCGACCGGAAACGTTTGCGTCGCTCTACGTCAGCATGGTGCGGGCCGGAGAGGCCAGTGGCGATCTGTCCGGCGTGCTGGAGCGGTTGTGCCGCCACTATGAGCGGGCGCAGGAGGCACGTGAGAAGGTGCTGATGGCGCTATCTTATCCCACCATCGTGATCGTCGTGGGGGTGTTGACTATCTTCTTCGTCATGATCTTCGTCGTACCGCGTTTTTCGCAGATCTTTGCCGAGCTGGGCAGCACGTTGCCGTTACCGACGCAAATCTTGATCCAGTTCAGCTCGTTTTTGACCCGTTACGGGTGGCTGCTGGCGCTCGTGCTGGTTGGTGCGTTTTTTGCCGGTCGCCATTACCTGCGGCAGGAAGAGGGGCGGTTGAACTGGCACCGCGCCCAACTGCGGTTGCCGATTATCCGCAACATCGTCAGTGCCGGGGCCTACGCCCAGTTTGCCCAGACCCTGGGTGCCTTGCTGCAGAACGGCGTGCCGGTGCTGCAGGCGTTGTCGATCGTCGAAAGCACCATGGGAAACAGTGTGATTGCCCATGAAATCCGCAACGCGCGCGACCGGGTCACCGACGGCACCACGATTTCAGCCCCGCTGGCGGCCGGCCGCGTGTTTCCTGTGCTGCTGACGGACATGCTGGCGGTGGGCGAGGAAACCGGCGATATGGCCGGCTCCCTGACCCATATTGCGAACCGCTATGAACACGAGTTGGACCGCAGCGTCAAATTGCTTACCACCTTGATTGAACCTATATTGATTCTGGCCATTGCGGTCCTGGTCGGCTTTGTAGCCATCAGTATGTTGCTGGCGGTGTTTGATCTGACCAGCGGATTGAATGTGTAGCGATGACGCGGGCGACAGCGGAGTATAATCCTGTTATAAGGGGATGGAAATGAAAAAACGAACAACGATCGTTGGCCGGCAGGCCGGTTTTACCCTCATTGAAGTTTTGCTGGTAGTGGTGATTATCGGCATTCTGGTTGGTGTGGCCATTCCGCGCCTGGGCGGACGGGTCAGGCAGGCGGAAATATCACGGGCGCAAGCCGACATCCAAAGCATCGGCCTCGCCCTGCGCATGTACGAACTGGACAACGGCGAGTATCCGTCCAGTCTGGACGCACTGGTCAGCAATCCCGGCGCGCGTAACTGGAACGGACCGTACCTGGAAGGCGGCTTGCCGACCGATCCGTGGGGCAACGCCTATCTCTATACCCGCACGGAAAATTCGTATAGTCTGCGCTCGCTTGGACCGGACGGCGTCCAAAGCGATGCCGATATCACGAATTGAGCCGGGAGGCTATGCACGTCCATTCAGATTCTTGCGGTCGCGGCTGGCTGGGTTTCACGTTGCTGGAAATCATCCTGGTGGTGGCCATTGCCTTGATCATCGCGGCGCTGGCCGTGCCGCTCTTCAGCCGGTCCTATCAAGCCGCCAATTTGCGGACCGCCGCGCGGACCGTGGTGACGGCGGGCCGGTATGCACGGAACATGGCCATCCTGCAGCAACGCCAAGTGACGCTCTTCTTCAACACTGAAGCGGGCACCATTGAAATCGTGGCGCTGGAAGGCGGGGGCAGCCGTCAGTTGGACGCTTTTCTGGATGCCCGGCGCGGATTTCATATGCAGGAAGCATCCTTCGCCCCGGAAGTCCTGCGGCAACAGGAGCTGCCGGAGCAAGTGCAGATAATCGATTTCACTGCGCCCAGCCGCGACCAGCAGCTGGACGGCATTTACTGGGTCAATTACTTCCCCAGCGGCGTTAGTGATTCATTTGCCGTGCGCTTGAGCGGCCCGCAACGCCGTCGCTTTGTGCGGGTGGAAATCGATCACCTGGCCGGCACCACCACGACGACCTATGAGTGATTGGCTCCATAATGGCGGTGACACCCCGCCGGCAGGGCAAACCGTTCCCGTGGGGCACCGCCGTGGTCTGACCTTGATTGAGGTCATGTTGACCATGGCCATCCTGGGGATTGCCGGCGTGGTTCTAGTCTCCGCCACCGCACAATGCCTGGCCGTGATCCGGACCACCCGCCTCTACAACCAGGCACACACGCTGCTGGCGCGGGTGGATCTGGAGCATCCGCTCTTCGACGAGGATATCCAGGCCGGAACCGAGCGCGGCCGATTCAGCGGCAGTGATTTCCCGTCCTTCGAATGGGAGCGCCGGATCGACGTGGTGGGCGAGGAGGAGGACCGCCTGTTCGAAATACGCACCCGGGTCAGCTGGACGGAGCGAGGGCGCCGTGGTTATGAGGAGATTGTCTACTACCACTATGCGCCGGAGGAGGGCGGATGATGCGCACGGGCCATACCGCCGCGCCGGGCCGGGACCGGTACGCTGGATTTACGTTTGTGGAGCTATTGGTCGCCCTGGCGATTTTGGTGGCGGCGTTTGGAATGGTCTTTACCATTTTTGCCACCACGTTGAGCGCCTGGCGCCGGGGATCGGACGCACTGGCCGGGATGCACCACGGCGACTTTGTTATGGATCAGCTCGTGCAGTCGCTCCGGTCAGCCGCCTTTTTCGATTCCGTCCCTGAATTTTATGCCTTCCGGCTGGATAAAAGGCAGGCCGGCGGTTCGCCCGGCGATTTGATAAGCTGGGTGACGACCAGCTCCGCCTTCATGCCGCTGGACCATCCTTTTGGCCAAGGCTTGCGCCGCATCGTGCTGACCATCGAACGCACCGAGCGGGGGGAATACGGGGTGGCGGTGCGCGCCCTGCCACATTTGTCCGAGGATGAGATGGAGGAGCCGGAGCCGTGGTTTGTCTCCACCCGTGTCCAGGGCCTGCGTTGCCGCATTTTCGACGATGAGCTGGGACAGTGGCAAGACGATTGGGACGAGGAGGAGGCGATCCCTTCCTTGGTGGAAGTGACGCTGTATATTGCGGCGGAACAAGCAGGCGATCCGCCCGTGCGCCTGCAGCGGGCCATCCCGATCCCCATTGCCCCGGCGGTGACTAACCGGGTGGACTTCGTGGGGGGCGAATGAACCGGTCGCGCACGCTACCGCAGTCAACCCAAACCGGTTCCGCGCTGGTGGTGGCGTTGTGGGTGATTCTGCTGCTGTCGCTGTTACTGGCTAGTTTCGCCTTCGACATGCATGTTGAAGCCGACATCACGGCGTACTATCGCCGCCGGGTCAAAGCGGAATATATCGCCCAATCGGGCTTGGCGCTGGCCAAGGTCATGCTCACCCGCATGGCCGACGTTCAGGCCGACGATGTGGGTGTGGACGATGATGAGGAGGCGTTACTGACCGCCACCTATCGCTTGTCGCGCGGGGCGGCGGTTCGTGGGTTGACCCGCGAAATCGGGGAGGGGATCTTGTCGCTGGACATTGAGCCGGAAGAAGGCCGGCGGAATGTGAACCAGTTGTCCGACGAGGATTGGGAAGAAATACTGGATCTCGCCAACGTGCCGCCGGAACGCTGGCCGGAATTGATCGATTGTTTCAACGACTGGACCGACGGTGACGATGTGCGCCGTCTGCATGGCGCGGAATCGGATGATCCCTTCTATGTTGATCGCGGTTATCGGGTGAAGAATGCGCCGTTGGATACCGTGGAAGAGTTGCTGTTGATCAAGGGATTTGACGAGGAGGTGGTGTTTGGCAGTCCGCGGGGCACGCCACCGGATGAAGCCATGGGAGGGATTGCTTATTGGCTAACGGCTTGGAGCCATGGTAGGGTCAACCTGAATTCGGCATCACGGGAAGTGTTGTTGACGCTCCCTGGCATAGAGGAATGGGCGGTGGACGCGATCATGGAGCAACGCGTGGGCCTGGATGGCGAGCCCGGCACGCGAGATGACGGGTTTGCCAGTGTAGACGAGGCGATCGGCTTGACGGGAATGAATCCGGCATTACGGGATCGGGTCACGGTGAGTGACGTGCATTACTTGCGGATAACGTCGGTGGGCGAGGTAGGAGGCGTGCGCAGCGCGGTTTGGAGCGTCTTGCGCGTTGAAGGCAATCAATTGATCCCCGTCTTCTGGCGGGAAGGACCGCTGTAAGGTAGCGACAGGAAATGCGAAGGCAATGACGCAACAGGAATACTTCACTGCCGTTTGGCAACACGGCGCCGAGCTTGAATGGACCACCCTCCGCTCGCGACGCGGGGTGTGCGAGCAGGTGGCCCGCGAAAAGCGCGCACTCGATGTGCCTGCCGCCACGGACGAAACGTTCGGCGCACGCCGTGCGGCGGCGATTGGTGCGGCCCTTTCCAGATTGAAAGGCTCGTGGAGCTTGGTATTGCCGAGCGACCGGGTGCTGCTGCGCATCGTGGACTTGCCGTCGACCGATCCGGAGGAACTGGCCGGGATGGCGGAGCTGCAAGTAGACAAGTTTGCGCCTTTTCCCGTCGATCAAATGACCATTTCTTTCGAAGTTTTGGCGGTGGGCAAGGAATCCAGCCGGGTATGTGTCGCGGCTTGTCGTCGCGACACGGTGGAGGATTGGGCGGAGCGCTTTGCCGCTGTCGGGCGTCCCCCGGACCGTATCGATGTCCTGCTGGTATGTCGGTGGCAAGCGTTACGTGCCGACGACCGTGTGCCGCCCAAAGGGCGGCACGCGTTACTTTTTCAGGATAGTGTTGGCGTGGATTTGGTGGTGGTTCAGGACGGCGTGCCCGTGGTGATGCGGCCGCTGGGTCCGGGCCCGCAACCGGACGATGTGGAATTGCTGCAGGAACTGGCGGAAGAGGTGGGCTACACCCTGACCTCGCTGGAGTCTGAACGGGGGGGCGTAGCGACGACGTCCGTGACCCTGTTCCGAGCGACCGAAATAGCCATCGATTTGGCGAAACACCTGGAAAAGGAGTGTGGCATCCCCGTGCAGATTGAGGCGCTGGATGAGCGCCTGGTGCCTCAGGAGACGGCTGCGAAGCGGTTGGCTGGAAACGCCATGCTGGTGCTGAATTTGGCTTTGCCCGCTTGGCGTCATGCGGCCGCCGTGCGTGCGGGTCGCCAGCGCTGGTGGACTTGGGTCGGCGGGTTGGCCGCCTTGTGGATGCTAGGGGTGGGTATGCTGTACGTTGCGGCCGCGGTCGAAGGCGCCCGGGTCGAAACCCTGCGGTCCACTGTGGCGGGACTGGAAGGGCCGGCCGAGGAGGCCGGGGTCTTGCGTCGGCGCATTGCTTCCTTGGAACAGTATGCAGACCGCACCTATTCCGCTCTGGAAGTGTTACGGGAAGTATCGGCGCTGCTGCCGGACGGCGTGGAGTTGACTTCGTTTACCTACCGTAAAGGGGATCGAGTCAATATCCGCGGGGAAGCGGGCCGCGTGCCGCCGATCTACGATTTTTTCGAGGCGCTGGAAGCCTCCCTCTTGTTCGTCGAGGTGAGTCCGGAGGGCGTAACTCAGGCCCCGGGCGGCCGCCGCCGACCTGACTTCCGTCTGACGGCTCGCCTGCCGGGGGACGGATCATGAACTTGACCGTGCGCGAACAGCGCTTGGCGTTGATCACCCTGGTGGTCGTGCTGCTGGGCTTGGGCTATGTACTGGGAGAGTCGCGGTATGGCGCCTGGCGCGGGCATCGCCAGGAACGCGCGGTGTTGCAGCGGCGCCGGACGGCGGCGGAACAGTTGTTGGAGCGGGGGGGGGACTTGGAACAGCGGCTACAGCAGTTGCGGGAAACGCTGCCGGTCTATCCGCGCGGTATGGACGTTACCGCCCAGTTGCTGCGACGCTTGCAGCAGGTGGCCGACGAGCATGATTTCCTTCTACTGCGGCGCGAGCCGGAACCGGAACGAGTGATCGGCGACCTCTTCGAATTGGCCATTAGTTGCACGTGGGAGGGTGAATTGTCGGCTCTGGTCCACTTTCTCTATGCTTTACAGGCGCAGGGCGCTATTGTAGATGTAAGGCAACTGACCGTGGCTCCGGTGCAGGGTTCACCCGGCCGGTTGCGCGGCACCGTGACGGTCGATTTTGCCTACAGTCGCGAAGGAGAACCATAGCCGATTCATGAAGATGCGGATCCATTCAATTCATCCCCGTTGCCGCTGGCCTTGGCTGATGCTGGGCTGGCTCTGCGGATGGTTGGCCCATTCGACAACGGCGCAGGTGGTGCCGCCCCTCTCGGAGCTGCAGGATGGACCGGAACGTCAGATCAGCGTCAGTTTTCGCGATTCGCCCTTGGACATGGTGCTGGAGTTCTATGCCGGGCTGACCGGTCGCACGATGATACGGGCGCCGGGGGTCGATGCCACGATTACCTTGCGCGGGCAAACGCGCATGACCGAGCGTGAGGCCTTGATCGCCATCGAAAGTATCCTGGCCATGCATAACGTGGCCTTGGTGCCGATGGGGGATCGGTTTTTACGGGTGGTCCAACCGGGTGCGGTACGGCAGGAAGGGCTGCCGATCCTGCGTGAGATGCCGGAAGAGCCGTTTGCGGAAACCGACCAGATCCTCAGCATGATCATCAATCTGAACTACGTCGAAATTTCCGAGGTTCAGCCGATCCTGCAGGAATTGATCCACGGCTACGGTAAGATCCAGGTGCTGGAACGAACCAACAGCCTGTTGATTACGGATACGGCCAGCAACCTCAACCGCATTCATGAGGTGCTTGATTTCATCGACCGGCCGGTGGAATTACGTGAGGATATATTTGTGCGAAGGATCAACTATGCTGAAGCCGCGCAAGTGGCTTCGCGGCTGGGCGAATTCCTGCAAGACCGCGAGGAACGGCCCGCGCGTGCGCCGGCCGCTGCCCCGCAACCGGAGCGGCGCGCCCCGCCGGGGGTGATTCGTCCGGGGCGTGAGGGGGAGACGCGCCCGCGCCAGCCGACCGCGTCGCCGGCCGTGGACGCGGCCGCGGAACTGGCCGAGCGCGGCGTAATACAAGGTCGCGTCAAGATCGTCGCCGATGAGCGCATCAATACCCTTTTCATTATATCACGTCCCGTCAACTTTACTTTTTTCGACCGGATCATCGATATTCTGGACCAGCCGGTAGATCCTGAAATCATTGTCCGCGTGGTCAATTTGGAATACGCCGTTGCCGAGGACGTGGCCTCGATCCTTAATGATTTTATCGGTGCGGCATCGGGTGACCGGCCGGGCGGTGCCATACGCCGCGGCGAGCGGGGCGAGGATACGCCGGCTGACCGCGCCGCCGCGTTGCGCGACTTTGCCGCCGGTCTGGCGCGGGAACAAAGAGCCACTGAAGCGGCCGAGAACGGTTCTCAAATCGGACGGTTATCCGAACAGACCCGCATCCTATCCGATCATCGCTCCAACTCCCTGCTGCTGATGGGGCGGCGCAGCGACATAGCGGTATTGGAAGGCATCATCGACCAGCTTGACGTCATGCTGGGCCAGGTGCTGATCGAGGCGGTGATCGTGGAAATCACACTGGGCGACACCGTCGAAAGCGGAGTGGGTTGGTTGCAGCGCACCTTGACCGCCTACAACGAGCAAGCCGCTGGGCCCGGCGGATCGTTGACGGTTCGCGAACCGGTGGCGGCCTTTGGCGGGGGGTTCACCCCCGGGCGCTCCATCGATAACCTAGGCCGGGTGGCCGAACAGTTAAGGGATGGACCATCTGTCCCGGCCGGTGGATTGTCGTATTACTTGACCTTCTTTGATTTGAATCTGGACGCGGTTATCCGGCTGGCCGCCACCTCCCGCGATGCGCGCATCCTCTCCACACCGGTTATTCTCACCACCGACAACACGGAAGCCAAGATCATTGTCGGCGAATCGCGCCCGGTGGTTACCTCAACCAGCGTATCCACGGTGGGCGACCGGCAGGTGTCCCAGTACCAGTTCCGCGATATCGGAATCGATTTGACCGTCACGCCGCGCATCAATCCCCAGCGTTTCGTCGTGATGGATATCCATCAGAGCGCGGACAATGTCGGGGGTTTCGAGGAAATCGACGGGAACCGGGTGCCGATCATTACCAAACGGGAAATGAAGGCGCAAATCGCCGTGCGCAACCGGGCGACCATCGTGCTGGGCGGCTTGGTGAACACCGACCGCACCATTAGTTCCACCAAAGTGCCTATCCTTGGGGATATTCCCTTGCTGGGACGGTTGTTCCGGATGGATACAACCGCGGACACGCGGACGGAATTACTGGTGTTGATTACGCCGTATGTGATGATGACGCCCGAAGAGGCGCGCGCGGAAAGCGCCCGTCTCCATCTTGCTTCGCACTCCAGCCAGACCGAATGGCACCAGGGCTGGTCAGACAGCGAGTTTGCGCACCCCATGGAGCCGCGACGAACGCCACGGCGTCGTGCGGCACCGGCGCCTGAGCCGGAAGCCCCACCATCCGTTGCGCCGGACGTCGTGATTCCGCTGGAGGAGGGAACCTATCAGCGCGATGAGGTGGAAGATGTATTGCGGTCGTTGCGGGGGACAGGGGCGTTGCAGCACCAGGATCCGGCTGGCGTCATCCAGTGGGAAGAACTGGACGCCGAAAACGCCACCCCACTGCCGCGTGAGGGGGAGTCGGTCCCGCCGGAGGAAGAGCGGCCGCCCGTAGCCCCGGAGCGTGTACCCGTGGATCCGCCCGCGCTCTTTGATCCTGCGGCTCCGCTACCGTTGCGCTAGTTGGCGTTTAGCGCAACAAAATATCGAAATTGAATTCATCTTCCAGCGTACGGAGCTTCTCGCGTAACGCTTTAGTATCAAACCCTGGCGGACCCGCCAATTTGGCGTGCAGGCGGAAAAGCGGCTCGCCGGTCATCGGGGCCCCCTCTACATCGTAGTCCATGGATTCGATATTCAAGCCGCTCTGCACCAGCAGCAGTGTGGCTGCGTCCAGCAAGCCGGGTTGGTCAGCGCCGGAGGCGATCATTTCCAGTTCCTGTGCGCCCTCCGGCCGGTCGGCCACCTCCGACAGGGCCGCGCGGGCTGCTACGAAAAAGTCGTCGCGGCGCAACGCCTCCAGTTTTCCCACGGCGTCATCAGCCGATGCATCAGCTGGACAGGAGAACAACATAAGCAGCGCGAACTCCGACGCCATGCGTGTCGAGCGCTGCAGCTCAATATTGCCGCCAAGCGCGTGGACGGCGTGGGCCACTTCGTTGATCAAGCCAGGACGGTCCCGGCCGACGGCTGATACTACATAATATTTCTTCATCGCTTGCCTCGCGGGTTAGGGTTTTTGCATTTTCACTACTTTCGTCCGGCCAATTTCCGGCACCACTCCGCCGGGGTACGGCTTTTAAGCCGCCAGCATAGATCCTGTGCCATGGTGGGGGGCGGATGGCGTTCTGTAAAGTGCGAGTCGTCCAAGCCGGACGCCGCCCAGCGGGCTTCAAATAGGTCTTGGGCAAATGCGTACAGTTCCTGGTCGAGGGCGTTGAGGCTTTCCAGCGCGCTCCGTGTGGTGCCATCCAGCACTTCCGTAGCGGGTCGTGCCTGCGTTTCATTGGCCTTGCGGTAGCCGAGATGAGGCCAATCGAAACGCTGGCCGAGCAACATCAAGGTGGCCCTGAATCGGTTAGTCAGACCGACCACGGCAACCGATTCAAGATTGCGTTTGGCCGTCTCCAGCAGCGCGCGGTCACACTGGCCGAAGGGGATTCGCCCCCAGTCGCCGGCCAGTTGGCGGGTTTGGCCGTTGTCCACAATGGGACAGGACGTAGTGCGGGCAAATTCCCCCAGCGAAGCGGCCTGCGCGGGGGTCATGTGCTCGTTCAAGTAGTGGCGCGGCTCTTCTCGTACGAAGTAGTAAAAGGAGGCTACGCGATCGACCGGGTCGCGCAGGACGGTGAAATACGCGCAGGGCCCCGGGACGCGTTGGTGGACCCCGTACGGGAAATGGCCGCTGATGAGGCGGTACCGGGCGCGTTGAGCCTCCGGCAGCCGATTGAAGTGTTCGATGGCGGCTTGGGCGTTGCCGCCCAAACGGTATTGACGGGCGGCAGGTGTGTGCCGCTCGGCCACCCGGCTCAACG
>SLLF01000315.1 GCA_007134175.1 Kiritimatiellia bacterium
ACTGGATCATCATGGGCGGCGCGCTGGGCATGATACTCAATACCTCCACGCAACTGTTCTCCCTGCTGGGCGCGGCCGACCGCATAGCGGAATTCTTCGCGGAGCGGCCCAGCGTGCAGGAACCCGCCACCCCGCGCCCCTTGGGCGTGGTCCGCGGCGAAATCCGTCTGGAACAGGTGGTCTTCCGTTATCCCGGCAGCCCCACGGCCGCCCCGGTGCTGCAAGGGATATCGCTCCGTGTTCCGGCCGGCCAGCGACTGGCCTTGGTAGGCCCCTCGGGCTCCGGGAAGTCCACGTTATTACAGCTCCTGCTGCGCTTCTATGACCCGGTGGAAGGGATCATCCGACTGGACGGCATAGCGCTGCCGGAATTGGCCCAGTCCGATCTACGCAGCCGGATCGGCATGGTCATGCAGGAAAGCGTTTTCCTCTCCGATTCCATCCGCGCCAACCTGAAACTGGTCCGGCAAGAAGCCGATGACCGCCAGATTTGGCAGGCACTGGAGCAGGCTTGCGCCGCGGACTTCGTGGCCGACCTGCCGTACGAGCTCGACACGCCGCTGGGCGAGCGCGGCGTCCGCTTGTCGGGAGGCCAGCGGCAACGCTTGTCCCTGGCACGCGTCTTTCTGAAGGACCCGCCGGTCGTGCTGCTGGACGAGGCGACCAGTGCACTGGATTCCGCGACGGAAGCCCTGCTGCAGGAAACCCTGGCCCGGTTGCTGGCCAATCGCACCTCCATTACCGTGGCCCATCGCCTGGCTACCGTTTACCGCGCCGAACGCATCGTGGTTCTGGACCAAGGGACCGTGGTAGCGGAGGGGCAACACGAAGATCTTGTGCAGGATTGCCCGCTCTATCGCAAATTGTGCGCGACACAGGGATTGACCGGCTGACCCGCTCATTGCAAAGTGCTTCCACAAGGGCACTGTCGCGCCGCAATAAACATCCAGGTTACAAGGTCGTCCGGACCCATTCGCCTACATCGGTTACACGTTCAAAGTCAAGAATGGCCTGGGTAACACGCTCGATCACATCGGAGGTTACTTCACCATACATAGTCATGCATTCACGGAACTTTTCGCGAACCTTGGGTAGGGGCATCGAATTCGGATCGTTGAATGGGGCACTTCTACAGCCATGTTCAAGCACCCGTCCGTCGCGCAGGGTGACTTTCAGGTATTTCCAGCCCGCTTCCGGGCGGGAGTAATGGCGCAGCTCCATCGCGGAAAAACACGTCTGCTCCCAAGTGCATTGGGCCAGTTTCATCGTTTGGCGGTCCCCGAGCACCCGGCCTGTCTCAAAGTCACGCACAGCTACGCTGCCTTTATTCAGCGCCAGGGCGATGGCGTAAGGGGCACAAAATTGGGCGTCAATTTGCGGGTAGGCGCCGGGGACGAAAGGCATACTGACCAAAGTCCCGCCCCCCTCTCTCAGGAAAAAATCGACCCGCTGGATATCACTGTACTCGAATGCGTAGTCGCGTTTCAGATACAGTGCGGAGGCGATAACCGCATGATGCACGCCGCAGGTGGGGAAATGCTTCACCGAGGTTTCCTCAATCGCACCAAATGAAACGGCGGTGAATGCCTCTACAGGAGGTGGTGCGTCCTGTGTGTAACAACGATAGAATCCACCCTTGCCTTCAAACACATACTCGGGCCCCGTAAAGCCACGCCGTGCCAGCAATACCGAGTAGAGGGCTGCTTTGGCCGCAATGGCCGGCTGGATGCGCTTGGTAAGGGCACGCTCAAGAAGCGCCTGGCGATTGCCACAGGTGTGTGCGTAGTAGATCCCCATGGCATGCACCGCCTGGTCCACGGTGAGCCCGAGCAATCTCGCCGCAGTCGCAACAGCGCCCCAACCACCAACGAGCGACGTGGTCAGAAAATACGCGTGTGCCTTTTGGGCCCTCATGTAGGGTTTGGCGATTCGTGCCGCCACTTCCACACCGAGGATAATGCTGCTGAGGCAATCCCTTCCGCTGGCACCGCTTTCCTCGGAGCAGGCGAGCGCGACGGGCACCACCATGGCAAGGATGTGGATATCCGCCCCCGGATAGTTGTTGTCGAAATCCAGCGCGTGCATCATCGCCGCATTGCAGTAGGCGGCGGACGGCAGGCAGAGCTTGTCTCCGGAGAAAAAAACAGTTGCGGCGCCCTTGGCCGCCAATTCACGCTCAAGACCGATCAGCTCTCCGATGCCTGGTGCCTCCCTGCCACAGTGCGCACAAGCACAGGTGTCGAGCAGCATCTTGAGTGCGGCCTGGCGGGAGGAATCCGGAAGGGACCCGCCCGGAGTATGGATGGCCAGTTCTGCCAGAGCACGTGAAGTCGACATGACAATCCTGCCTGGGTTTAGGAGCGCCCCCCGCAGATGGCATCGATTTCGCCCTGAAGCAGCTCCCGCCCTTGCCCGACGCGTTGAATCCGCTCTTGCTGCCGCGAGCGGGCCGTTTCCAACACCTTCCGGCGCTTGGCCACCATGCGCTCTGTTTCCTCGGGGGCCGGGCCGCCGG
>SLLF01000250.1 GCA_007134175.1 Kiritimatiellia bacterium
ACCAAATTGATCACCACTTGCCGGATTTGTGCCTCATCGGCCCACACCGATGGCAGTTCATTGTCCAGCGTATAAATCACGTCCACCCCTTCATCTTCACAGCGCCACCAGAGCAGCTCCACGCAATCCTTGATTAACGGGTTCAGCGCAACGGCCGTCATTTGGGGGGACGATTGGCGGGCAAAAAACATGAGCTTTTGAATAATGCCCCGGGCATGCAAGGTCGCCGCGATAATTTTATCCAGGTCGGCGCGGACCGCGGTCGACAGGCGTGGCGTTTTATGCAGCAGCTGGGCGAATCCGAGAATGCTCCCCAACGGCTCGTTCAGTTCATGCGCGACGCCGGCCGCCAACTGGCCAACCGTAATCAGGCGTTCGGCATGCGACAACTGCTCGCGCAGGGCTTCCTGTTGATGCTTTGAGTTCAGGCGTTCCACAAACAGGGCTATTTGGCGGGCGGCTTCTGTAAGTAACCGTTGTTCTTCCTTCAGAAAGGGGGCGCTTTTTTTCGAAATAGCGTCGCCCGGGTAGCCCACCCACACCTCTCCACGCCGCTTGCCTTGAACCGTAATCGGCGCCGTGGCCCAGGCGCAGTCGGTCCCGGGGTGCGGCCCGTGACTGAATTCAAGGGTATCGAAAACCACGCGGGCCTGGGCGACTTCAGAATAGCGCCATGCCGCCGGCAGTAGCGCCACCACTCGTTGCAGTGCATCGGGTAACGTCACGGCCGGATCCGCCAGCTCCTGGACAAGGGCGTAGAGACATTCCAGCTCCTTCATCCGTTCCGCACTGTAATCCTTTTTGGCCATGCACGCATCGTAGCGCACAGAAAGGGCTTTGGAAGCAAATACTCTGATCCCCCACGCTTTCTGCTGGCCAAACAGCGAACACTTATAACATGATGCGGTCAGGAGGGAACCACGATGAAATCATCGATTCAAGAGACCGCCGACCGTTTCGGGTCATGGGTAAGCCTGCGGATCCGCCACCAAACCGTTTTATGGCTTCTGCTGGGCCTGGTTGTGCTGGCCGGGCCGGTTGCCGCGCAGCTACCGGGCATGATGCCGGAACGCCGCACCGATCCGGTGGCAACCGAGGCCGCCACCCCAGCCAACCCGGCCCAGCAAACCGAGGCCATCCCCCCTACCCCGTCCGGTCTGTTGCGCCATTGGCACACCTATATGGGACCCGAGTCCCCCTATCGCAGTCTGGTTCTGGTGATCTTGACGCTGGTGGTCCTGCTGAATCTCAAAGCCTATGTCACCCGGATCATGCGCCGGACATTGAAGGAGAACGCGTTCAGTACCGATAACGCCGCGGCGTTCCTGAAAATCTGGAACACCCTCTGGAAATTCGTTATCGCGATCCTGGTCATCATGGCCATGACCGGTTCGCTGCGCTTGCTGGGCCTTACCGCCGGCTTTTTCGGCATGATGCTGGGCTGGTCGCTGCAACAACCCGTGACCGGGATTGCGGCCTGGCTGATGATTATCCTCAAGAAACCGTTTCGCATCGGCGATCGCGTGGTGATCGCCGGCATTACCGGCGACGTTACCGGTATCAGCCTGACCCATGTGCTGCTCAATCAGGTCGGGGGATCGGTCAGCGGGGAGGAACGGTCGGGGCGCGGCATCCTGATCCCCAACGCCATCCTATTCCAGCACGTCATCATCAACTACACGCTCGACCAGGAATTCATGCTGGACGAGGTCCCGGTACGGCTCACCTTCGATTCGGACTGGGAGCTGGCCAAGGGCATCATGGTGGCGGCGGCCCAGGACGTCACGGCCGAGATTATCAAGAAGACCGGCCAGCAGCCGTTCATCCGGGCCGAGTTTCTTGATTGGGGTATACTGGTCCGGCTGCGCTACCACACCATCCCGGCCAAACGGCAGGAGTTGTCGACCTATATCATCGAACGACTGCTGCGCGATTTCGGCAAGGAATATCCACGTGTCCGCTTCGCCACCCCGTCGCAAAGCATCCGCTACCGCCCGGAAGTCGGCACCAATCCGATACCTGACTCGCAGACATGAATAGCTGGCGCACAGGAATCATCGCCGCGATGGCGCTGCCGGTGGCCGGGGTGTTGGCGGAAACCCCGGTTACGGCGTTGCTGCGTGATATTGATGCCCTGCGGAAAGTCCGCGAGACGCTACAGGCCGAGCGGGTCGAGTGGGAAACGCAGCGGGAGGCCATGGAACGCAGCATGGCGTTGCTGCAGCGCGAAAAGGATGTGCTCGAATCCCGTATAGCGGAGCATGAGCGAATAGTGGATGAGCACACCGCTGAGGAGGTCGCACGGGAACGCCGCCGAGCCAACCAGGAGCAAACCCTACAGCAGGTCGGACAATGGATTTCGGCCCACGCCGCGGTTTGGGACCAAGCGCGGGCCGCGTTTCCCGACCGCTTCGAGACGCCCCCCCCCGAACCGACACCGACACAGCAACTACAGCGGTTTTTCGGTGTCGCCGCCGCCATTCAGCGATTGCATAACTCGATCACCGTGGAGCACCGGATCATGGACCTGCCCGCTGGTGGTCGGCGGCAGATGGAAGCCCTATTCATCGGCCGGGCGCAAGCCTATGCCGTATCGCCCGACGACACCCTCGCCGCCCACGGCGTCTGGACGGGAACAGAATGGAAGTGGGCGTGGAATCCGGATTGGGCGGCAACGATCCGGACCGCCGTGCGGGTCCATCAAGGCGCGTTGTCACCGCGCTGGGTCATGCTGCCCCTGACCGTTCCCGGGGAATCGGCACCATGAACCCGTCTGTTTCCAAGGTTTGGAAAAACCATCGCGGACGGCTTCCAAGGATTGGAAACGTGCTGCGGCTGGCTGCCTGCTGGTGTCTCGCCGGATCGTGGTGTCTGGCCGCAACGGATGATTCGGCCGCACAGGCCAAGGCGGCCGTTCGCCAGGAGCTGGATGAAGCCCGCTCCATCCTGGCGGCGCAGCGCGAGCAGATGGCGCGTGAGCGGGCGGAGAGGGCCACCGCACACGAGACCCTGCAAATGGAGGTGCGCCTGCTGCGGGAGACCTGGCGGGATGTGCAGCGGGTGACGACGCAACGGGATGCGGAACGGGCCGCCGCGACGCGCCGCGCCGAGCGCACCCGGGCGGAGTACCGCGCCGCACTGGCGGCCGTGACGGAGTTCCGTCGCGCGGCCGAGACGTTGATGAACGCGCCGCAGCGGCAGCGACACCGGGAGCAACTAGACCACATCGACGCGCTATTGGCAACTGATGAGGCGACGGGTGTGCGGCTGGACGCGGTGGAGCCGGCGTTGGCGCTGGCCACTTCCTTGCTGTGGCATGACCTGCCCTCAAAACCATTTGCGGGTTATGTACTGGATGGAACGGGTCGGGTAATTGAAGGCACCTTTATCCCGGCCGGCCCCATCACCTATTTCACGTCCGACGAGCCCCGGGTGGCCGGTTATGTTACGCTGGATGCAGGCGGCATGGAGCCGGTCCTGTCCGATGCACCGCACCGCCGGGTGTTGCGCAAGCTGGACGCCTGGGCGACGGGCCAAGCGGATGGGATCCCGGTGGACGTGACGGACGGTGCGCTGATCAAGCTGGCGCAGGCTCGCGTATCCGTGACGGAACGCCTCCGGCAAGGCGGGGTGACCATGATCCCACTGCTGCTGATCGGGATCGTCTGCCTGGGCATCGGCCTATGGCGCGCGGCGGTACTGCGCCGGATGTCAGCGGATGTGAATCCGGTCGTGACGCGGCTGCTGGATCGGTTGCGCGCCGGCGACGAGGCAGCAGCGCGCGCGGAGGCGGCGGCGACGATGGTCCCCTGGCGCGACGTATTGACGGACGCGGTGGCCCATGCGGGGGCGGACCGGGTGTATCTCGAGGAGATTCTGCAGGATCGCATTGTGATGCAGGTCCCGCGCGTATCCCAGTATCTCGGGGCGCTGGCCATCTGCGCAGCGGCGGCCCCGCTGTTGGGTCTGTTGGGAACCGTGACGGGTATGATTCATACCTTTGAACTTATAACCGTGTTCGGCACGGGCGACGCACGATCCCTCTCCGGAGGAATCTCGGAGGCGCTGATCACAACCCAAGTCGGCTTGATCATCGCCGTTCCTGCGCTGCTGGCCCATGCGTACCTGTCGCGGCGCGCAAAGCAGATAATCGCCGGCCTCGAACAGGCGGCTATCCGGTTCGTGCGCGCGCTCGATGCCGACCCGCAGGGGGACGCGCCATGACGGAGTGGCTGGAGGCGGTGGCGGCCTACTGGGCGAGCGGCGGGTGGTTGCTGGTGCCGATCGCGGCGGTGTCGTTTGCCATCTTTGCCTATGGGCTGCGGTTGCGGGAACGGCTGAACCGTTGGACGGTATCGGCACAGGACGCCGAACGGCGCTTGGACGCATGGTTCAACGGGGCAACCGCATCCCCGGATTTCGTGGACATAATGCTTGGTTCCAGGGAAATGATCGCGCGACAGGTGGGACAGGTTCTTCGCGACGCCCGCGACGGCAGGGAAGCGCGGCGCTTGCTGCACCGCGTGACCGATTGGACCCAAGGGGCAGTCAAGCGGGACCTCTTTATTTTGAAGGCCTTGACCGCGGCCGCGCCCTTGCTGGGATTGCTGGGGACGGTTACCGGCATGGTCGGGACCTTCATGGCGGTGTCCCGTCACCACGCGGACGGGGCGGCCATGGTGGCCCAAGGCGTCAGCACAGCGTTGATCACGACCCAATTCGGCTTGGTGGCCGCGTTGCCCGGTGTCTTCGGCTTATTGCACCTGGGCCGCCTGCGCGTTCGCTTGCACAGCGCGCTCCATGCCATCGGCATCATGTTGTACGTCGCTCATGAAGATCATCTTACCAGAATAACGTAAGGCCACCGGGCATGCTGGATCGCACATCCATACGAGCGGAGGAAGAAACCACGGCCGACATCAACATTTCGCCGTTGATCGATATCGTCTTTCTATTACTCATCTTCTTCATGGTCACCTCGGTATTTATCGAGGAAACCGGGGTCGACGTGCAGAAGCCTTCGGCGATCAGTGCGCAGGACTTGGAGAAGAACAGTATCCTGCTGGCGGTAACCGCGGAGGGGGAGGTGTTTTTTGATGGACAACCGGTCCCGCTCAATAGCCTACGCGGTTTGATCGCACGGTTACTGCGGGAGCGGGAACGTCCGGTCATTATTCTGGCCGATGAAGAGGGCCGCACCGGCGTGCTGGTGCGGGTAATCGACGAGTGTACCCTGGCAGGCGCGGCACAGGTAAGCCTCGCGGCCAGCCGGGAAAGCCCGTGAGGCCGTGGTGGAACCGGTGCGTAACAGGCAGGACCATTCGGACGACCCGGCACGCTGGACGTGGCGCACGCTATTGACAGCGGCGGGGTTGACGCTGTTGCTCTTCGGGCTATTGCCCTTGGCCCATCTCTTCAATCAGCCGGACAAGGACGCCTTGATCGCGTTGCGCGAGGTGGACGCGGTGGAATGGCCCCCTCCCCCGCCGGTGCCGTTGGCCGAACCGGAACCGGTGACCGAGCGTCCCCCGGAACCGATCCGGCTGGACCTCCCCGAGCCGGTAGCGCCGACGGCGGAACAACCGCCCGTGGCGACCCCTTGGGAGGTCAGGTTACCGGCATGGAACGGCGCGGCGGGTGTGGCACTTGATCCTGCGGCGTGGACGATTCATGACGGCGTCTATACACTGGCCGATATCGACACCGCGCCGCGCCCGCTCGTACAGCCCGCACCGTCGTACCCGCCGTTGGCGCGACAGCGGGGCTTGGAAGGTACCGTGGAACTAGCATTTGTGGTGACGGCAACAGGGCGGGTGACCGATGTGCAAGTGGTAGACGCGCAACCGGGCACGGTGTTTGTTGCCGCCGCCCGCTCCGCGGTGGAGCGGTGGCGGTTTGAGCCGGCGCAACGCGGCGGCGAGGCGGTGGCGGTCCGGGTGCGAATCCCGTTACAATTCAGATTGGATGAACGATGAGCAGAGTGGTTTTGATGCTAGGGTTGGTGACGCTGTCAGGCTGGAGCCAAATCCGGGCGGGTGCAGCCGAACGTCCCCCGGTGACGCGGCAGGAAGCGGCCCTGTTGACGGACGTGGCCGAAGTGGCGGAAACGAATTTGGTTGCGGCGGTGGAGCGGTTGGATGAGGCACGCGCACCGGACCGGGCCAGTGCGGCACTGGACTATTCCGCCGGCAATCTCCGCCTGGCGCTGGAGGCGTACTCCCTCGCCATCGCAGCGTATGAAGCGGCCTTGAGCAAATGGCCGGCCTTCCACGAAGCACGCGTGGGGTTAGGCCGCGCACAGGCCCTGGCGGAGCAGTGGACGGAGGCGGAGCGCACCCTGCGGGCACCGGCCATGCGGGCGGATGCGACCGAGGACCTCTTGCTGTTGTACGGCTATGTATTGTTGTCGCTGAACCGCGTCATCAGTGCGGAATCGATCTACCGCAGGGCGGTGCTGGCCGGCGGGGAATCGTCCGACGCGCTGTTCGGATTGGCCCGGTGCTTTATGGAGCAGCAACGGTACCGGGAGTGTGCGGCAACGATGGAGGAACTGGTGCAACGCGTCCCCGACGAAGGGGCTTATTGGCGCTTGCTGGCGGAGGTCCGTTTGGCCGAGGCACAAAGCGACGCCGCCATCGTGGCGTTGGAGGCCGCGCGCCGGCTGGGGGCGGCTACGCCGGAGATGCTGCTGATGCTGGCCGATCTGTATGTATACCGTGACGCCCCGGCGGTGGCGGTAGCGTTGTTTGATGAAGCGTTGCAGGCGGAGCCCGATCAGCCGGATTGGTGGTTGCGCGCGGCGGAAGGACTGCTGCAGGCCGGGCACCCCGAAAAAGCGGACGCCTGGTTGACCCAATATGCGGCCGCCGCCGAGGAGCGCCCGGCGCGTTATTTCCGTGCCCGCGCCCGCTGGGCGGCCATGATGGATCTTCCGGAGGAAGCCCGGACGGCGTACCGGTCATGGATCGAGCAGGACCCTGTCAATGTGCACGCCCTGCTGGGCATGGGCGACCTGCTCTATGCCGACGGTGATTGGACGGGGGCGGAAATCTGGTACGAACGCGCACAGCGCGTCGACGAAGGCAGTACCATGGCCTGGCAACGGCTAGCGCGCGTGGCGCTCGACCGGGGCGCGTACGATCAAGCGGAAGACTACCTGCAACGCGCCCATGTCGTCAGTGGCGACCCGGCTATCGCGCGCACGCTGCAGCAAGTGCGCCGCCTACGCGGGCTGGAACCGTAAACCGTTAAAAACAACCCCTAACTGGCGCACGTGTCCACCAGGCTCCTGACCCGTAGCCGCTTCCTGAATTGCGCAACGGGAAGGTCCCGTTTTGGCTTGACCGTCACCTCCACCGGGCGCCCCGGGCGGAGATGAACGAAATTGTCGGAGCAGCGACCGTCACGCCCGGCCAGCTCCAACCATGCCCAGAGCGCTGACTGCTTTGCCGTAAGCGTGACCAGGAAAGAACCGTCTGGGCGCACGGTAACGCGCTTCGATATCCCGGGCCGATTCGCCAATTCCAGGTGTTTGGGGCGCGCGAACATAACAATATTGGACGATGCCGGCTGCCCCTTCGCTTCTAGCTCCAACCAGACCAGCAGGTCTCGTTTGCCGTGCCTGGCCAGCAGGTCTCCAAGCCGCAGGATCGCCACCTTCCGATTCCCTTGCACGGGCGTCCGCACGCGTTTCGCGCCGTGACGCAATCGCTGCCCAGCCGCGTTGGTGACCGTCCACTGCAATGTGCCGCTTACGGGTTCGCCCAGGTCGCTGGTGATGTGCACCTCCACGAAGCCCTTTTCCAGATCCTCGATACCACTGACCAGTACCGGGGCAAAGAAATGGCGGGCCATGTAATGGAGTGCCTTCCACCGTCCATGGTAGTCGATGGAACTCCAGCTCGCTCCCGGCCACACGTCGTTGAGCTGCCAGTAGAGCGTACCCATGCCGCGCGGTCTACTGCGCCGCCAGTGCTCAACCGCGTACTTGATGGCCATCCCCTGCAGAATCTGCGATAGCCAGAGGGTCATAGCGAACGACGACGGCATGCGGAACCAGTCCAAGAGGTATTGCATGATAACGGTATTGCCAATCCCGCACCGCTGATGATGCTCCATGACCGCTGACGTAATGTTGCGGTCTTCCGGCATGCTGCATGAATGACTGGTCCCACGTGGGGTATGCCATGCAGGCATACATGAAATCCTGCCAGACGCAGATACCGAATTCGTCGCACAGGTCATAGAAGATATCGTCCTCGTAGATACCTCCACCCCAGACCCGCAGCATGTTCATGTTCGCCGCCGCCGCGTCCGCGACCAGCCGACGGTAGTCAGCAGGTGTGCGGCGACCGAGCACAGCGTCCACGGGAATCCAGTTGGCCCCTTTAGCGAAGAACGGCATCCCGTTCACGACGAATTGGAACGATTCCCCCCACGCGTCCGCGTGTCGGTCCAGTCGCAGGGTGCGCAGCCCGACACGACGGGTCCAGCAATCAAGAACCGCATCATTCGCATCGAGCAGCTCGATCTGCAACTCATACAGCGGCTGGGCACCCATGCCGTTCGGCCACCACAGGTGCGGCTCGGAAACGGCGAGGTTTAGACTAGCGCGGCGGCCACGCGGTGTGAGGACCTGCTCGGCAACCGGCCCATCGTCCCCGTACCGGAGGGTCGCACTGCAGCAGCACCCGCTCCTTCCGCAGCAGTGCGGCAGGCGCATTGAACTCGCGCTCGTACACCCAATCGCACTCACCGATCCACTGCACGTCGCGTTCGTTCTCGCGGTAATAGGGATCCGGGATTCGCTTGGCCTGTAGCAAGTCCGACACCACATCGCCCGGCACACGGCCCTTTACAGGCGGAACGCGCCCGGCGGAACGCGGCCTGCGTCCTTGCGGGCTTAATGTCCACCTGCCATTGAGATCGATCACGTTCATTTACATCCTCCGTTTCCCGCTACCCGAATCCTTGGCGAAGCGTACCGAACGATTCGGTGCATCCGCGGTTCGTTGATCAACCGTCACGAGTGGCATGAGTCCGGATCGTTGGAACAGGCTGCCAAGCGGGGGCTTGGCGCTTCCGGGAACGCCGAGCCCCAGCCCGGCATATGGTCACCAGCATACGGCATAGCAGGAAAGAAAGACGAATCGCAGATGCGCCGATTAAGATCAACATTTATTTAAAAGGGGATTGACATGATAATCTCTCCATGGCAACATGGCGCCATCAGTTGGCACAGGATCGTGGAAATAAATAAGCTCACGGGAGAAAGTCAATTATGAAAGAGTCGAGGCATAAAGGCGGAGCTGTTGGCACGAGGCGCGGTCTGGTTGGTTGCGGAGTGGCCTTGATGATCCTGGCTGTGTGCGTGCTGGAGTCTGTGGCGGCACCGATTACGTATGACTTCTACAGGCGGGAAGTAACGGACGATACGTGGGCGGATCAATGGAATCCGGATACAACCCGCGGTTCAGCAAGCACCCTTTTCCAAAGGGTCTATTTTCAATGGGACTTGGACAGTTCCGACGACATTGTTTCCGTTACCGATGCCGAGGTTCGTATTTCGGCATCCAACAACCAGCTAACTGACGGTCAAGGCAACCCCGTGACGGTCACATGGACGCTGTGGCGTCTCACGGAAACCTTTGACGAAACGACGTTAACCCATAACAATCGTCCGGCCCATGACGACAGCGTGTCGGTCAGTCATGTGCTGCCTGAAGGCATGAGTCAGGGAGCCTGGCAGACGATTGATATCTCCAGCCTGTTCGTGAACAATGAGGACATGGAGACATTCGGCCTGTTATTGAGAAGCGATGGTGCGAGCGGCTCAACCGTTGCGTACAGCAAAGAACTGGATAGTTGGCCTGGACCGGGACGCGGCGCTCGATTAACGGTTGACTACACCGTCATTCCCGAACCCGCGACTCTTGTTCTGCTTGGCTTGGGCGGTCTGCTGCTGCTACGGCGATTGCGTTAACAGCGAAGACTGGTGCGTACCGTTTAGAACGTGTAGGTCGTGCCTTTTCAGGTCACGATGGTATCCCAATGTGGAACTCAGATCTACTGGACGGCA
>SLLF01000092.1 GCA_007134175.1 Kiritimatiellia bacterium
CCCCAAACAGCCGCTTTCACACGCTCTACACCGCTGAATCGCTATACCAAAATCCTGACAGCGCAATCGGCTCCAATTCTCCTGTGCATCACGCAAACGAAGTGGTAGATTGCAGCCATGAATTTCGTGGGGCGCATTGGACAGTCCGTGACCAATAAATGGCGCGAGACCACCTATCTGGTGGCCGTGATGAGCAGTGTGCTGCGCGTGGCGTTCACTCCCCGCTACTGGCCACAGACCGTACGCAATGTGCTGGCGCGCCAGATGTTGTTCACCGGCGTGGAAGCGATCCGGTTTGTGGCATTGATCGCCGTCCTCATGGGGATATCCATCGTGGTCCAGGTCCAGTTGCTGCTGACGCGCGTGGGCCAGTCGGAATGGCTGGGTCCGATTCTGGTAGCGGTGATCATTCGGGAACTGGGACCGCTGCTGACCTGCTTCGTCGTGATCGGGCGCAGCGGGGCGGCGATTACCAGTGAACTGGCCTCCATGAAGGTCAACGGTGAAATCCACCTGCTGGACGCGCAGGGGCTCGACCCGTTCACCTATCTGGTACTGCCACGGGTGATCGGGATGATGGGTTCGATCTTTTGTTTGACCGTGGTGTTTGTCGTGGTCGCGTTCGCCAGCGGTTTTGTGAGCGGGGTGTTGATGGGCATCAATACCGGACCACCCGGCCTCTTCGCCGACCAGGTGATGAGTGCGGTACGCCCGGCGGACGTGCTGGCATTTCTAGGCAAAACACTGATCCCCGGCCTGCTGACCGGGACCATCTGCTGCATGGAAGGACTGAGCGCGGAAGGGGCCCTGACTGAAGTTCCGCAGGCGACCACGCGCGGCCTGGTTCGCTCGGTGCGGATGTTGTTTATTGTCTCAGCGCTCATTACCTTGCTGCTATTGGTGTAAAGGGGTAAATTGTGGAACCTGTCCTGACATTTGATTCCGTGACCTGGGCCACCGCCAGTGCGTCGGCGGAACCGCTCGGACCGGTTGACGTTGTACTGCCGCCAGGCGGGATGCAGGGGATATGCTACAGCGCGGAAACCGACTGCCCGCCGATCGCGGATCTGGCGGCGGGGCTACGGGAACCGCAGGCCGGGCAGGTCACCTTTGCGGGTCAACCGTGGTCGGCGTACGCCCCCTTCGCCGCTGCCGCCGCCCGTGGCCGGATCGGTCGAATATTCGCTGGCCAAGCCTGGGTCAGCAACCTGGATGTGGATGAAAACATCACGTTGGCCCAGCGCCATCACGGGCACGCTAAACCGGCGGACGTACGAAAGAGCGCCGAGGCGCTGGCCCGCCGACTGGGTTTGAATGGCCTTCCCGGCACCCGGCCCGCCTGGACCCCGCGCCGGGAGTTGCAACTGGCACAATGGGTGCGGGCACTGCTGGCGCCACCCAGCCTATTGCTGGTAGAGCAACCGTGGCCCGATTTCAGCGACGGCCCCGGTGCGGCGCTACGAACGGAGATCGAGACGGCCCGGAAAGCAGGCATGGCGGTGGTCTGGCTGGTAAACGACGAGCGTTTGATGAATAATGAATACCTGAAAACGTCTCAATGGGGATGTTGGCAGGATGGCAAGTGGACGAGGATCAAATGAGTAAACCCTTTAAATTCCGCTATGTGAACGAGATCGTGGGCCTCTTTGTGCTGCTGGTACTGGTGCTGCTCATCACGGGGATCGTACTCACGGGCCGCGCCCAGGGTTGGTTCGAACCCACCTACGAAATCCGGGTCGAGTTCCCCGAGGAGGAAGGGTCGATGGGGCTGCGGCGCGGCTCGGAAATCCGGGTGCTCGATACGCCTGCCGGTTATGTGCAGGACATTGGACCGCGCGAGGACGGCGTGATGGAGGGCACACTGCATGTGCGCGGCCGGTTCTTCCCGTTTATCCGCGACGACTCGACGGGGGTGGTCATGCGCACCTTTGCGGTGGCCGGCGACGCCTACGTCGAGATCACGCGCGGCCGGGGCGAACGCTTGCCGGAAGAAGGCGCCTACATCCCCATTGTGCGGGATACGGAATTGCTGGATTTGGCGGAAGCGCTACTCGACGAGGTGCGCGCCACCACTGTGCCGGCCATCGAACAACTGCAACGCTTGCTGGAGGAGGCGACGGCCTTGACGGTAGATTTGCGCGACCCGGAGGGTGATGTTCAAACCATGCTGGCCTCTATCAATCGTATGATCCACGACATCGAAGCCGGCCAAGGTGCGGTCGGCAAACTGCTGCGCGATCCGGAAGTCGCAGAGGAGGTCGCGGGCCTCGTTACGCGGGTCGGGGACCTACTGGAGGAGGTCCAGCTCATTCTACAGGATGTCAACACCGCCACCGCCCAGTTGCCGCGCATGACCGACCGGCTGGCAGGCGAGCTGGAGGATGTGCCGGGACTGGTGTACCAGACGCAGGCGACCCTGCAGGAAACCGAAGTGCTGCTAACCGGGCTGCAACGCCACTGGCTGCTGCGCCGCTATATGGACCGCGATGAACGGCCCGCCACCGATCGCCTGGAACCAACTTGGGTGGTGGGTGCCGGAGGAGACGCATTGTGAAACCCGGATCTTCTACAAGCCCGATCATCCGACACCAAGCCCTCATGCAGATTTCATCCGCAATTCATGTGGTAGCCGCCCACGTTGGGGGGGGCTGCCGGGCCCGGCTACAACCATGCACGCTTTTTAGTATCATCTTCTTCCGCAAGATGCTAATCCCGCCAGCCAAAGTAGGACGGTCTACAACGCGTCGTGGCAGTGGACCAGGGATCTGTCCCCGCCCACGCTTTTCGCCAATGCAGCGCGGCTGGTGCTGCGCGGGTCTGCTGGCGGCTATCTTGCTCACCGGTTGCGGCACCGGCCGGCCATCCCGCGCGCCGGCGGAAGCGCGTGATGCGTACTACCACCGCATGCTCACCTCTGGTCACGCCGCCTTTGAGCGGGGCGACCTGGCCCGCGCGGCGGAGTTGTACGAGAACGCCTGGGTCCGGGCACAGGTCATGGACCGGCCAACGGCCCTAGGCACCGCCGGTTACAACCTGGCCTTGGTCAAGATCGCGCTGGGCGACCGGCCGGAAGCGCACCGGCTGCTGCGCGCGGCGCGCGCGGAACTGGAACGGGCGGGAGATCCGACGGAGGAAACCTGGGTGCTGGAAGCGGAAGTGGTGCGCCATCTGGGCCAACACGACCAGGCGTGGGCGATAACGGACGAGGCGTTGGAACGGTTTGGCGGTCAACGAGGCTTCCGTTCAGGGGAGATACAACTTCGCACCCTACGCGCACTACTGGCGTTAGAGCAAGAGGACGACGAGCGCGCATGGCCGGAATTCGACCGGGCCATCGCCTTGCGCACCCGGGGCACCGCGCCGCGGCTGCGCGCTCGACTGGCAGAGGTGCGCGGCCGCCTGGCATGGGCGGCGGATGACCCCCTCACGGCGGCGGAGTCGTTCGACGCCGAAGCCCGCTACTACCGCACCGAGGGGCGGTTCCCCGACATGGCGCGCGCCTTGGTGCGTGCCGGGCAGGCCTTTGAGGCCGCACAGGAAGGAGAAGCCGCTGCGGACCGCTATGTGCGGGCGGCGCGCCACTTTATGGCGCGTGACCAGCACCCGGAAGCGCTGCGCTGGCTTGAACGCGCCGTCCCCATGATCGAAAAAGCCAATAACCCCGAATTGACCGGGCGGGTGGCCGATTTACTGGAAGTGGTACTGGGTACCAGGGAGGCTAATAATGAAAATGATTAGATATGGAACCGTTGTCCTGCTCCTGACCGTTTGGGCAATGGCCGGGCAGGCGCAAACCCGCATGCACGTGCAGGTGCGGGAGGGACAGGTACGGGAACGCCCGTCGTTTCTCGGGAACGTGGCGGCCGTGCTGGATTATGGTGACCGCGTGCAGGTGTTGCGGGAACAAGGCCCATGGCGGTGGATAGAGACCGACGACGTCGCCGGCTGGATGCACGAATCGGCGCTGACACGCCAGCGGATCAAGTTGGCCGCTGGCGAGGAAGATGCCGCCGGCGTCGCCTCGGAACAGGAAATCGCGCTGGCCGGCAAGGGCTTCAGTCAGGAAGTGGAATCCGAATTCCGCAACCGGCACACGGATATCGACTTCGAATGGGTTGACCGTATGGAAACCTTCGCGGTGGAGACCCAACGCTTGATCGATTTTCTGCAGTCGGGCGCACTGTCCCCGGCGGAAGGCGGTGGACAATGAATATACGCTCATGGATGAATGGGGGTCGGGGTTCTGGCCATACGCATCGTGGCATGGGCGTCTCGCCCATGATTCACGGGCAAGACTTGCCTGCGCGTTGCGCGCAAGCAGGTGCCCGTGGCACGCGGTCAGGCAGGAGGGTCGGTCGCCAAACGGGGCCGACTCCGGCGTGGTGGATCGGGATCGCGTTGCTCGGGGCCGGCTTGCTGGTCAGCGGTTGCGAAACGTTAACCGACGTGGGCGCGACGGTCGGCGAGGCCACCGGAACGATTCGGCCAGAGGAAGCGGAGTCATTGCGCCGGGCGGGCCAAGCCGTTGGACGCACCTTCCAGGACATCACCCCCGAACAGGAATACTATCTGGGCCGCACCGTTAGCGCGGCGATCCTCTCCGCCTACGCGCCGTATGACCATGCGGCAGTAAATGAGTACGTTAATACGGTGGGGCAAGCGCTGGCGCTCGCCTCCGACAAGCCGGTAACCTTCGGCGGCTACCGGTTCCTGATCCTGGACAGCGACGAGATCAACGCCTTTGCGGCCCCCGGGGGGTTCATCTTCATTACCCGCGGCATGCTGCGATTATGCCGTAACGAGGACGAATTGGCGGCCGTGCTGGCACACGAGATCGGGCACGTCCAGCATGCGCATGGCTTGCGCGCCATCCGTTCCTCCCGCCTGGTGACGGCGTTTTCTGTCCTGGCCATCGAAGCGACGCGCACGCTGGGCAGCGACGAGGTGCGCGAATTGACAGCGGCCTTCGAAGGGTCCATCAGCGACATCACCCATACCTTGATGACCAGCGGGTACTCGCGCCGGGCCGAACGCGAGGCGGATTCGGCCGCGGTCACCATCATGCGCCGCGTAGGCTACAACCCCCGTGCGCTGATTCGCATGCTGGAGGAGATGGACCGGCAGCTTACCCCCGGGGGCCGCGACTTCGCCGCCACCCATCCCCCACCCCGTAACCGTATCAACGACATCCAAGGCTGGATCCGCGATGTCGCGGCAAAAGGTGAACCCTACCCCGTTCGCCAACAACGATTCGAGGCGGCGCTAAGCGGGATCTGATGCGCGGACCACGATGAAGAAACTTTGCTACGCCCTCTTACTCGCCACCGGCTATCTCCAACCCCAACCATCATACTCCTAATCGTAATCGTAATCGTAATCGAACCCACCTAACCCAATTATGCTTCTACAAGTAGATAAACCATGATGAAAACGTACTTCGACCACGAAAAACTTAATGTGTACCAACAGGCTGTTGACTTTGTCGCTTGGGCCGATGAGCTGCTCGCGGGACTTCCCAAAAGCCTTTCTGCTCACAATCAACTGGACCGGGCATCGACGTCCATCCCCCTGAATATTGCAGAAGGAAACGGCAAGTACACGGCAGCCGACCGCTGCCGGTTCTTCGACATCGCGCGCGGATCCGCTTTGGAATGCGCCGCCTGCCTCGATGTCTTGGTTGCCAAGAAACGAATAGAGTCAGCGGATGGCGGCAAAGCGATCCTGGTGCCTATCGTGTCGATGCAGGTGGGCCTCATCCGCAGCACGTCAGACCATCGTGTCTGTGAAGCGTCTCCGGGTTATGAAGGGGGGACGGAAAGCTGATTACGATTACGAGTACGATTAGGATTAGGAACGGAATTTCGCCACGATGAAAAAACTTTGCTACGCCCTCTTACTCGCCACCGGCTGCACCGCCGCCGTTTTCTGGGTGGAGTGGCGCGGGGGGTGGGACCGCTGGGAATATGCCATTTGGAACTGGCGCGTTGCTGCGCGGGCTGCGCCCAGCCGGGTAACCGACGACATCAAATTGATTTTGCTCGACCAGGGCAGCCTGGATTGGGCCGTGCAGGAGATGGGTTTGTCCTGGCCCTGGCCGCGCGAAGTCTACGCCCCTATCCTGCAGTTCGCCCAACGCGGCGGCGCCCGGGTGGTGGCGTTCGATGTGCTCTACACCGAGCACTCCGGCTTCGGCGTGGCCGATGACGAGGTGTTGAGGGACGCGATTGCAGACGCCCCCCCCTTCACGCCGGCCGTTTTCCTGGGCGAAGGTATTGGGCGCTTTACCGAGTGGCCCGATTACGTGCCTGACCGGGCACTACCCATCGCGGGACTGGACGCATGGCTGGCCGCCCAGGCACGCTACGATGTGGTCATGCCGCGCGCGACCTTTCCCATTCCCGAGGTAGCGACGCCCGCGACCTTGATGGCCGATGTGAAAGGGGCACCGGACGCCGACGGCATCATCCGCCGCAGCGCCCTGTTCCGGGTTTTTGACAGCCGGGCCGTACCGGCACTGGGTCTCGCGGCGTATCTGGCCGCATACTACAGCGAGCACGACGGGCAGTGGCCCGAGCTGACCATAACGGAAGGCAGGCTCCAGATCGACAACCGACGTATACCCATCGACCGCAGCGGCCGCGCCATTTTCCGCTATCGCGGTCCGTCCGGAACTCATCAAGCCTTTTCCGCCGCCCAGATTATACAGTCGGAGCTACGGTTGCAGGCTGGGGAACGCGCACCGGTTTCACCGGACGTCTTCGCAGGCGCCTACGTCTTTCTGGGATTCAGTGCGCCGGGCCTGCTCGACTTGCGGCCAACCCCGCTAAGTCCCGTCACCCCCGGGGTGGAAGTGCATACCACTATGCTGGACAATTTCCTGATGGAGGATTTCGCGCAGCCGGTGCCTACGGCCAAGGTAGCGGGCTGGAGCTGGTGCTGGGCATTGGCGGCAGCCTGCGCCGTGTTGTGGGCGGGCAAGGCGTGGCGCACCGTGGTGGCGTTCGCCGTCTTCTCCGTCGGCCCGTGGGCCGCTGGTTTCGTCTGGTACGACCACCACTGGTGGTGGCCGGTCATGCCGTCCAGCGCGACGCTCTGGCTGACCATGATCGGCGCAGTGGTGGTCGGCTACGCGCTGGAAGGGCGGCAGAAAGGATTCATCAAGGGCGCCTTCAGACACTACCTGAGCCCGGCCGTGATCGAACAGATCATGCGCGACCCCAACCAGCTAAAACTCGGCGGCGAACGACGGACGCTCTCCATTTTTTTTTCTGACCTGGCTGGGTTCTCCGCCATCTCGGAAAAGCTGCAACCGGCAGAACTGACACAGTTGCTGAATGACTACCTGACCGATATGACCGCCATCATTCTGGAAGAGGGCGGCACGCTGGACAAGTACGAGGGCGACGCAATCATCGCGTTCTGGAACGCGCCGCTGGACCAGCCGGACCACGCCCTGCGCGCCGCCCGCACCGCCTTGCGCTGTCAGCGCAAACTGGCGGCGCGGCGACCGGAATTCAAGCAGCGCACCGGCGTGGAGTTACACATGCGGATCGGGGTCAATACCGGCGATGTGGTGGTCGGGAATATGGGATCGCACGACCGGTTCGACTATACCGTGCTCGGCGATGCCGCCAATCTTGCGTCGCGCCTGGAGGGTGCCAACAAGGCGTTCGGCACAGCCACCATGGTGGCGGAATCAACCTGGAACGGCGTAGGTGACCAGTTGGCCGGCCGCGAAATCGGTTGCATCACCGTAGTCGGCCGCCAAACACCGGTCCGGGTTTTCGAGGTGCTGGGCCTTCCGCAGGATGCGCTCCCTATCGACCCGACGGCCTTCCAGGCCGCTTTACAATTGTGCCGGGACGGACAATGGAACGCAGCGCTGAAGGCGTTCGCCGCCTGGCCTGACGACTCGCTGGCCGCCACCTATTGCCGAAAATGCCGGGATCTGCTAGATACAACCGATCAAACGTGGGATGCCGTTTGGAACCTGACTGAAAAATAGGAGCATAAAGGGATGAAACTGTTCTTTGGTGGCGTGCGCGGCGGCTATCCAGTCAGCGATCCGGCCTTTCGGTCGGTCGGCATGGACACCACGTCCATCCTGATCGTCGGCGAGACCGATGAGGCCATCATTATCGATGCCGGCAGCGGACTGCGCGGGGTGTTCGAGCAGTTGGTCACCTGGCTGCCGGAGCTGCGCACCGTGCTGCTCTGCTGCAGCCATTTTCATCTGGATCACGTCGCTGGGCTACCGGCGTTCAAGGCGTGGTACGACGCCGCCTGGACGGTAGAAGCGGCGTCCCGCATCATTGGAGAGTTGACCATCGAAGATGTCGTCACCTCCATGATCCAGCCGCCGTGGTGGCCGCTGACACTGGACCAACTGCCCGCGACCAAGCGGTTCCGGATTTTGGACGACGAGTCGCTGCAAGCGCCCAGTGTCTACGGTGGACTAACGCTGCGCTGGTGTCCCTTGGAGCATCCCGGCGGCTCCACGGCGTTCCGCATCGACGAACCCGCCAGCGGACAGGCCATCGTGTTCGCGTCGGATCTGGAGTGGGCGCTGGCCGACGAAACCCGGCGGGACCAACTCCGCGCCTTATGCGCCCAACCGCAACCGGCGACATTGCTTATTGTTGACGGACAATATGATGAGGAAACCTACGAAGCGCATCGGGGCTGGGGCCACAGCACCTGGCAGGAAGGCATAGCATTGGCGCAAGCCACCGGGGTGCCGGAGGTCAAGCTGACTCATCACGCCCCCCACCTAACCGATGCCGATGCCGCAGCACATGAACAGCGCATCCAGACCGCCTGGCCCGCCGCCACCCTGGCCCGCCAAGGCGATATTTGGACTGCTGGCCGGCCGGTAACAACAACCTGATGCCCATCGCTAGCCCGAATCTCGCCGGGATTCAGGCCGAGTGGCCTCAAAATGACAGCAGGCAAGCGTGCGGCTTATCACAGTGTCCAGTGCGGCCAAGTGTTCGCCAGTGCTCTCATTGCAAATAATCCCCGCGCCCCGCGCGTTGTAGTCGAAAAATCCGCATTTTTCCTTCCTCCACTCAAAAACATTGGGGGGCGCCACCAACCTGGAGATTGTAATTCCACGCCCTCTTTTCAGCCTCTATTCACGCACCTTCCCGACAGCGCAATCGGCTCACGCCCCCCTCCAGCGAATTGACTTCACCACTGCGTGAGGGTAGAAGAGCCGCTGGACAAAAGGAGTGCTGTAAATGGGCATAATCGAATCGGTCAATGGGTGGATTAACGGGATCGTGTGGGGTCCCCCCTTTATGGTACTGCTGGTGGGGACAGGATTGTACCTGACCGTGCGGCTGGGCTTTGTCCAGTTCCGTCATCCGATTCATACGTGGCGTCACAGCTTCGGTCGTCTTTTTTCACGTACGCAGGAGACGGAACCGGGAGCAATCTCCTCTTTTCAAGCGGTCGCCTCGGCCATGGCCGCCACCATCGGCGTGGGGAATATTGCAGGGGTGGGAACGGCTATTGCCCTAGGGGGTCCCGGTGCGGTGTTCTGGATGTGGTGTACCGCACTAGTTGGCATGGCAACGAAATTCAGTGAAGCCACCCTCGGGCTAAAATACCGCCAGGTGGATCCGCAGAGCGGTGAGGTGTCTGGCGGCGTGATGTTCTATATCGAAAAGGGCCTGGGGCCTCGCTGGCGCTGGCTGGCCGTCACCTACGGCCTGCTGATGGGGCTGGCCGCTTTCGGCATCGGCTGCATGGTACAAGCAAACACCGCGGCGCACGCGATGCAAACCGGGTTCAATATACCGACGTGGCTCACGGGGGTGGGAATCGCGCTGCTGGTGGGATTGGTTATTCTGGGGGGTATCAAACGTATTGCCCATACGGCCCAAGCCATTGTGCCGTTTATGTGCGTTGTTTACGTGGCGGGCGCCCTGGTGATCCTGCTGTTGAATGTCGAACGGCTAGGCTGGGCACTAGGGCAGATCGTCTACTACGCCTTTACGCCCGCCTCGGCGTCCGGCGGTTTTGCCGGCGCTGC
>SLLF01000104.1 GCA_007134175.1 Kiritimatiellia bacterium
ATGGAATACTACCGCGCCGACGATCCACGTCGTGAATTGCGCAACCTTTGGGGCTACAGCACCCTCAACTTCTTCGCGCCCAACGGCCGCTATGCCCACACCGGGGTAACCGGTGGCCAGGTCACGGAATTCAAGGACCTGGTGCGGGCCGCGCACCAGGCCGGGTTGGAAGTGATTCTCGATGTCGTATTCAACCACACCGCGGAGGGCGGTCAGGGCGGCCCGGTCTATTCCTTCCGCGGACTCGACCCTGCGGTCTACTACATGATCGAGGAAGACGGCCGCACCTATCGCAATTTCACCGGCTGCGGCAACACCGTCAACTGCAATCATCCGGTCGTCATGGGCTTCATTCTGGACAGCCTACGGCATTGGGTGCGCCACTACCACATCGATGGATTCCGGTTCGATCTCGCCTCCATTTTCACACGTGGCGCGAACGGGGAAGTGCTGGCCAAGCCCCCCATCGTGGACGCCATCACCGAAGATCCCCTGCTGCGCGGCACCAAATGGATCGCCGAAGCCTGGGATGCAGCCGGCCTGTACCAAGTCGGTTCCTTTCCCCACCCCTGCTGGTCGGAGTGGAACGGGCGCTATCGCGACGATGTCCGCCAGTTCTGGCGCGGCGGGCCCGGCCAGCTCAGCGCACTGGCCACCCGGTTGGCCGGCAGCGCAGATCTCTATGACGCGCCCGACCAGCGTCCACTGAAATCGATCAACTTCGTCACGGCCCACGATGGGTTCACCCTGGCCGATCTCGTTAGCTACGATCAAAAACACAACGAGGCCAACCTGGAAGAAAACCGGGACGGGGACAACCATAACCACAGTCACAACTATGGTACCGAGGGCCCGACCGACGATCCCTCCGTAGGGCGTCTCCGCAAACGGCAGGTTAAGAATTTCCTGGCCACGCTACTTTGCTCCCAAGGGGTACCCCTGCTGCTGGGCGGCGACGAGTTCTTCCGCAGCCAGCAGGGCAACAACAACGCCTACTGCCAGGATAATGAAATCGCCTGGATCGACTGGTCGCTGGCGGAGACGCATAAGGATCTGGTGGAATTCACCCGGCAGTTGATTGCCTTCCGGCGCGAGCATCCGTCCCTCCGCCGTCGCTCCTTTCTGAAAGGATGCCATCCCGAAGGTGAAGGGGGCGACATTTGCTGGTTCGGCACAGACGGTCAGCCGCCGAATTGGGACCACGACGCCACCGTTGGCTGCCTCCTGAACGGCGGAAAGGATTACACGGGCGCGGATGTTGACAAGGACCACTTGCTATTGATTTTCCATGCGGGGCCAAAACCGATCACGTTCCAGCTACCTCCGCCGCCCGGCGGCCCATGGCAGGTTCGGTTGTCCACCCAAGAGGAGCCGCCCCGTCCAGCCACCCACCGAGCCCGGCTTGAACTGGATGGGCGCTCGGTAACCATCCTCACATCGAGCCACGATTGATCGTTCAGCCTGTGCGACGCCGATACTGCGCGGGCGTCATGCCCACTAACCGATGGAATTGGCGGGTGAAATAGCTTTGATCACAAAAGCCCACTTCCAACGCGATATCGGCACAGGGCCGGTCTGTTGCGTTCAGCAGTCGCTGCGCTTCCTTGATGCGCAAATGGTGGACATACTGGATAACGGTGCGGCCGGTTTCCTGCTTCATCAGATGCGCGGTCCGATACGTGCTCAGTCCCGCCGCTGCCGCCACCGCCTGCAATGTTACCGCCTCGCGGTAATGGGCCTGCAAATAGTCCAGTATCGTGCTGACCCGGGGATGCACCTCTGTATAACCGGATTCGTAGACGTGGTCCATGAAATCATCCAGCGCCTGGCGCACCACCACGGCCAGATCCTCAAATTGTTCGGCCTCGATAATGCGCGCCATCCATTGATGGTTCTTTTCCATGATCGGAGCTAAAAACGGGCTGTCTTCAACGGCGCGTCGCACCAAATAACCCATCATCTCGATCACACGCGCCCGGATCACCGTCAGGTTCGCCGACTGGATAAATACGCGGCCCAGCATCTGGTTCAAAATGCGGCGGGCTCCCTTGCGATCGGCAGCGCGGATCAAGGACAGCAACAGTTGTTCCTCATCGTAGCCGTATGAGGTGTTCTGGCGGCGCTTGTGGAGATGAATCGCTTCGGCGATCTGGCGTTGCTGCAGATGTTGTTCCCGTTTCTCCTGCAACAGCAAGGGCGACAAGCCGCTGACCCGGTAGACAATTTCGTGCAGTTTTTCCACGGCCGCCTGGCAATTAACCTGCGGCCAAACCGGCAGCCGGTGCAGGTAATCCGCCACTTGCCGCCGATCGCCGCCCTGCCCCGTGAAATGCCGCAGCGCGGCATCGCGGTCGTCCACATGGCCATCCGTCAACACCTCCCCGCCCAGCATCCCGCCGACCACGTTATAGCGGTCGACCACAGGGACCACCCAGCTTATTACGCCCGGTGCTAAAAAGAACGTATACGGCTCACCCCAACGCACCGCTTCCTGCAACGCATGCGCCCGCGCCTGGCGCACCATGGGCAAGGCGTCAACCTCTGCGCCGCGCCGCCCAGTGGCCACCGCTCCATCCAGATCGATCCATCTACACCTCAGGCCACAGGCCTCGCGATACCATGACGCCATCTGCTGTTGAGACCGTGCTGACAATTTATTCACAAATATCACCTCATTTCGCCATCTATTCCCGACATTGCGACAACATCATTATATTTATCGCCGTATACTGCAAGCCTCATGAACGTGGCCATGTTATCTTGGGCACCCACAACCGAAAGGAGCAATCATGCCTGAATTAGCCATATCTTCTCTGGAATCCTTTATTTACGGCCGTAGCCCACGCCCGGTTACCTGCGGTCACAACCTGGTAATCGGCGCCGGACGGGTAGTGCCTGAGTTGAATTTCACCTTACCCCCGATGGATATTTCCGCCGCCACCTGGTCCGCGGTACGGCGCGAGTACGAGGCGATGATCAACGGGGCATTGCGGCGGGCGGAACAATTGGAGACGCCGGACCTGCTGGTCGAGTTCGAGACGTTGCCGCCGATGACCATGCAACCGGATTGGGGACTGGAGATCACCGAATTGCTGGCGACGGCGCTGCAGTCCACGGCGGAACGTACCGGTATGCACACCGCCCTACGGTTGACGCCCAACGACATTCGCGAATTTGCGCGCCCACCGCTGATGCGCCAAGGCCCCCATTGGGAAGCGATGCTGGAGTTCTTTGCCCGGGCCAGCCAGGCCGGGGCCGATCTCTTATCCATTGAAAGCACCGGCGGCAAGGAGTTGTGCGACGAGGCCCTCGTCAATGCGGACTTGCGGGGGGTGGTGTTCGCCTTGGGGGTTTTGGGCTGTCGCGACATGAAATTTCTTTGGGACCGTATGGTCAGCCGATGCCAGGGTACGCGGACGTTGCCCGCCGGCGACTCGGCCTGTGGGTTTGCCAATACCGCGATGGTACTGGCGGACAAGCAGATGATTCCGCGGGTGTTTGCCGCCGTGGTCCGGGTAGCCGCCGTACCCCGCGCCCTGGCAGCGGTGACCGCCGGTGCGGTCGGCCCCAGTAAAGACTGCGCCTATGAAGGTCCGTACTTGAAGGCATTGACCGGTATCCCCATTTCCATGGAGGGCAAGACCGCCGCCTGTGCCCATTTCAGCCCAGTCGGCAACATCAGCGCCGCCGTCTGCGACTGCTGGTCAAATGAATCGGTACAGAATGTACAATTGCTCAGCGGCAAAGCCCCAACCGTCTGCATGGAGCAATTGATCTATGATTGCCGCCTGATGAACACCGCCCGCGCGGCGTCGGAGGCCGATGCCCGGCGCTTACGCGATTGGCTGGTGGCGTCGGATGCACCGCTCGACCCGCAGGCCTATGTGCTGCATCCGGAAGTCGTCTACCGGATAGCCACAGCTATTGGTGCCGCCGAGACGCCCTATGCCCAGACCTTGGCGGCCGTGCGCGCCACGCTACAGGCGCTCCGCGAAGGACAGGCCAACGATCAAGTGCGCATCAGCGAGCGGGAAGCGCCGTGGCTGGATATGATGGAGATGGCCATGGAGGATATACCCAACACGGAAGCCCAATTGATCGAAGCGGTGCGCCCGGACATAGACTCCAAGATCTGCGCGTTAGGAGAATATGGCATCGACTGAACAACCCATTCCGTTGCATCTCATTGCCGGTCCGCTCGGGGCCGGCAAGACGACCGCGATCCTGCACTACCTGGAGCAGCAAGCGGGCCAGGAACATATCGCCGTGGTGGTCAACGATTTCGGCAGCGTCGGTGTCGACCAATCCATTTTGGGCGCTGCTGCGCCTGAGCGACCCCCTACCATCAAGGCCATCCCCGGAGGATGCCTTTGCTGCACCACCCCCATCTATCTGGAACAGGCCCTGCAGCAATTGGCCCAGGAACCAGCGATAGATCGGATTTTTATCGAGCCCAGCGGGGTAGTCTTGCTGGCCAGGCTGAAACAAGATGTACAGCGTATTACGGCGGTCCTGCCCGTCCGTTTACACAGCACCGTTACATTAATCCCGCCGGGCCGGATCAAGGAAACACATTATCAAGCACTGCCCTTCTTTCGCCAGTTGATTGACGAAGCCGACTACCTCGTCGCCAACCGCTGTGATCAGGTGACGCCCGAGCAGCAGACTGTATTCCGCGAGTGGACGGCCCGTCTGACGCCACCGAAAAAAGCGGTCTGGCTCACGGAATTCGGACGCTTGCCGCCCCACTGGTTCCGCGACGCCGCTGCGCCAACCAATCCATCGGCATCCGCCGCCATGCCGGATACACACGGACAGCCACATGAGCATAGCGCACACGACCAACAAATGGTACGTGGTCACTGGGAAGCCGCCGCGGATGACGTGTGGGACCTGGCCCCGCTGCTTGCCAAACTCGCAACGGCGGTGGACCGTCAGGAACAGGACGGTTTGCTGCGCTGTAAAGGGGTGATCCACACCGCCGATGGCTGGCGTTTGTTGCAATGGACCGAAGAAGGATATGCCTGCGATCCGTTCCCGCCCCAGCCCGTGTCACGCTTGGAATGGATCTGCGCATCGCCCGCAGCGGCAGCGGAGTGGTCAACACGACTTAAACCTATTCGCCACGCCATATGACCTTCTTTGAGCTAGTCCGCATTTTTCACGGGGCGCACCGATGCAGCAGATTGACCGGCATTCCGGCGAGACATGCGGGCTAGGAGGCGGCCGCCTGCTGCCCTTGTTCCAGCATAGCCACCACTTCTTCCTGGACCTCTTCCAGCTCGGCCAATTTCAATTCCGGATCGGGGATAACGAACGTCTCGTTGCTCTTCCGGTACTCGTAGATGCGCACCTTTACCCCATCCTCACGAACCTGCACATCTTTCTCCACCAGTATCCGTCGTCGTTCGAGCATGACCGCCAAAATATAGATGGTGTTGGCGTACCCGGGACTGTCCTCGTCTGCCAGCAGCTTGCGTAACAGGGATTCCGCCGTTTCCCGTTTCACCGTTTCAGGTGGCGGCGGTGGTGGCAATCGAAACACGCTCTGCCAAATGCTCAAGGTGCCAGCGTCCTCCGGCACCTGCGGCCAACACCTTTCACAGTAGTCTTCCCGCCGATAGCCAGCGGCGTCAAAAAGCAGTCGCGAGTTAAACGTTTCCTGGTCGCCAAACGGCGCATGGCAACCATGGCACTGCTCACTTCTGGCCCGGATCTCCCAGTCGTTCTTTTGTGCGATCATGGTGTTGTGTCCACTTGTTGCGTCCAATTGCTATCCGGATATCGCTCCCGCAGTTCCTCAATCGCCCGCTCACGTTCCGCTTCACGGCCTGCGGCTTGCAATGCTTGGGCACCGCGATACAGGGCCTCCGGCACCAAATTGGGATCGTCGAACAGGATGCTGACGGCCAGGTAATAGCGCGAGGCCAGGGACCAGTCCGCGCGCTCCTCGGCAATTCGGCCCAGACCGAAGAAACCGCGGGCGCGTATATCCGCCCATTCCTCATCCACCGCACGTTCCACGGCTTGCTCAAAGTAGGTCGCCGCCGCCGTCCGCCGACCGGCCGCAAGAGCCAGTTGCCCTAGCTGTTCAGCCGCAGCCGCACCGGCACGGGTGGTCCCCGCTGCGGCCAAAGCTTGCTCGAAAGCCGCTTCTGCCGCCTCGACGCGATCCAACCCCAGCCACGCGCGGCCTTCACCGTACGCACCGCTCTGCACCCAATCCGCATCCGCTGCGGCCAACGCTTGCAGGCTGCGGGCAGCCGCAAGCGCCTCGCTATATAGGCCTTGTCCCAGTTGATAGCGCCAGAGCCAATCGAGCAGGCTCGGAGGCCACTCCAGTGCCGCTGCCTCTGCCAGCAAATCCTGCAACTGGGCGGCCGCCTCGTCGAACCGTTCCTGTTGCTGCACGTTGAGCGCAAAGCGGTATTGAGCCAGTAACTGCTTGCGACCGGGAGGCAGTTGTTCAATGGCATCCTGCCAGGCGATCGCCGCGCGTCCGGCATGGCCGGCCCGCTCTTGCAGAATCGCGGACCAATAGGCGGCTTGACCCGCATAGGTGCCGGGCGTCCGACCAGAACGCAAATCGGCAAAAGCAGCCAACGCGGCTTCGTCGTCGCCCGCCTTCATCCGGGCTAGCCCTATTTGCAGCTGTGCCTGCGCGGCCCGCTCGTGGCGGGGATATCGTTCGAGAAACGCGGTCCACTCACGCACCGCGCGATCCGCCTGTTCCGCCAGGGCCCATGCCGTTCCGGCCTCGTACTGGGCGCGGGGGGCCAGCTCGTGGTCGGGATATCGTTCCGCTAGTTCCCGGAACAGACGCGCCGCAGCGGTGTAATCGTCGCGATCCAGCAATAGCCGCGCCAACTGGTAGCGAGCCGGTGCGGCGCGTTCCGGCCCTGGCGACGCGTTCAACAACAGCTGATAGTACTGGACGGCTTCGTTGTCGCGGCCCAGTCCGGCATAGGATTCCGCCAGCATCCAATAGACATCCGCCGGAGCCGCCCAGTCCGGTTCTATGCCCACCATCTCAGTCACGGCCTCCTCGTACTGCCCGGCCCGAAATGAAAGCAGCGTACGTTCATACCGGGCGACCGGTGCCAGTTCGTGATCGGGATAGTCCTTCAGTAATTGCCGGTAGGTCTCCTGCGCCTCCGCCGTTCGTAATAGACGACGTTGGGCGTTGGCCAACAGATAGAGCCAGGCTGGACGCTGCCGGGTCGCGTCTGCTGCCGGGTACAGCGCCCCGCGCTCCTGCGCCAGGGCGACGGCATCGGCATAACGCCCGACATGATAATAGGCCCATGCCGCCATCAAGTCGGGTGCTTGGGCCGGTGGCTGGTCCGGCCACTGGGTGCGCAGCCGGTCGAAAGCACGGGCACTGGATTCATACCTCCCTTGCGCGAAATACCAGTGCGCTTTCCGCACCCACGCCTCGGCAGCCACCTCTCCTGTCGGCGCCAGCGCGACCGCGCGCTCGTAGAGCGCATAACGTTCGTGGATTCGTTCGGGCTCTTGCGCCCGGTATAAGCGGGCCAAATCGAGCGCGGCATACGCCACTAGCGGCGCATCGCCGCCGCCATCCAGCACCGCTTGCCAATCGGTGGCGGCCTGCGACCAGCGCGCCAACCGGTACGCCGCGTCGCCACTGTAATAGCGGGCTGGAATCTGGAGGGCGGTGGGTATTTCCGCTTGCTCAAGCAACAAGGTAAACTGTTCGTAGGCGGCCGCGTAGTCTTCCCGCAGCCAAAGCGATTCCGCATGACGGAACTGGGCTCGCTGGGCATAAGGGCTATCCGGATGCTCGCGACGCACCCGTAGATAGAAACGGCCGGCCGCCTCCGGTTGGCCCAACCGCCGATAGCACTCCCCAATGCGAAACAGCGCGACATCCAACGCCACTCCGCGCTCGTCCATGCGGGAGAGCACCAGGTATTCTTCCAGCGCCAAATCGTATAAGCCGCGCGCAAAAAGACCGTCGGCCACGCGCAACTGTTCCGTCGGCGATAGCGCCGACACGGCAACCGCTACCAAAAGGAAAAGGCCCGCCAACCAGTGGGTACAACGCCGGACTAGTCGAACCGGCACCAGCCCCCCTCCGCAACGCTGGCTACCGTTACCTTGTGGCATGCGCCCCACCTTACTCTGGTACGCCAGTGGCAAAGGAAATATTCCAGATGTCTGCCTGCCGACAAATATCGAGCACCTGGATGATATGCTCGTAAGCAGTCAAGCGGTCCGCACGGATCAACACCGGTTGTCCGGGAAACAAACCGGCTACACGCTCAAGCATTTCCCCCAACTGTTCCGGCGGCAGCGGCCGGGCATTGACCACCAGCTCCCCGTCGGTACAAATGTTGATAATGATCTCGCCCGGCAGTCGTTGCGGCGCCTGGCCGGTCTCCGCCGTCGGCAGGGTGATGTCGATTTCGGTCTCCCACTGCGCAAACAACTGGCTGGTGATGAAAAAGCAGAGGAGCAGAAACACCACATCAATCATCGGCGCCAACTGAAAGCCGACCGTCCCGGGCTTGAGCTGTTTGCGGAAGTTCACGGTTCCTTGGTCCCAATCAGTTGGGTCAACATCGTCGCCGACACCGATTCAAGTTGCGCGATCAGTTTCCCTGTGCGGCCCCGGAAGTAGGCATAGAAGATCATCGCAGGAATACCGACCAGCAGACCGGCGGCGGTGGTCACCAGCGCCTGCGAAACCCCGGCCGCCAGCACAATGGGCTTGGCGCGCGCTATATCCAAAGCCACCGCATTGAACGCCGTTAACATGCCCAGCACCGTTCCCAGCAGACCGATCATAGGGGCGATGACCCCGATATCCAGCAGGTAGCTGGTCTGATTCTGGATTTGCGCTGCTTGCCGGCTGCCTTCGCCTTCTATGATTTCTTTGATCATGGTGGGATCGGCCTCGCGGGCGCGTTCCGTGTAATCCAGCGCCGCAAGGGCCACGGCACTGACCGGGGAGGAGTCGCCGCGACACGCTTCGCGTGCCCGGTCCGCTTCGCCTGCGGCCAACGAGCGACCGAGCTCCCGGGTGAATGCGCTGGGGATGATCACTTCCTGGCGCAGCGTGATAAAGAAGTAGATGATCAGGGCCAAACCCGCTACCGAGATAAAACCCAGCAGGTACATGATCCAGCCGCCCGTCCGCACAATTGCACCCAGCGACATCTGCTCCGCCAACGGCGCGGCCGCCGGATCGGCAGCCTGACAGATCATCGCGCTCCCCAGCAGCAACAGGCCAAGCCACCCACCACGGGTCACCCAGGGGTGTCGCAATCCACTCATTTGCGGGATTTCAGGATTATTCATATCTACCCCATACTGATTCATTACCAACTCCAGCCATAGTGCCTAGACTTAACGTCACCGACCAAGGCCAAGCGGCCTGCTGGCAGTGACGGGAAGCAGGCTACTGGTTCGCCCGCCAACTGTCAACCACCCCTCGCCACGCAGTAATATGAAGGGGCGCATCTGCGATTCGTTGATCAATCGGTTCGACCGTGAACGACCTGCAAATGGCGGGGAGCAATGAGACCGGCGACGTCATGAAACTCGCCGAACCGCATAATACCGGGAACCGCATTGCAGTCGCAGTGATGAAGCGCTCCATTTTGACCGACAAACGTGCAGTACGAGCAGCTGGTTGACCTTGATCCGGGCGGTGGCTTCCTTCTCCGGCACTTAGCCCAGCCCCCCGCGGGAATTAGAGTTTTGTGAAAAAAGATGACACAAAAAAGCGACCATGTTGTAGCCGGGCGCGGTGAGCCCGGCAGGCCGCCCCCAACGTGGGCGGCTACAGCATGGGTAGCGGATGAAATCTGTGCTACGAATCAGGAAGTAGCATCACGATTTTCCCTGGCGGTTTTCTTCATGGAGCCGATTAGCCGGCTCAACTTCTCTGAGTGAACGATCCTTACCGCGAA
>SLLF01000295.1 GCA_007134175.1 Kiritimatiellia bacterium
CGGCTTACCGGCATGTCCGAACCTACCAGCAGCCGGCGTGCATAGTCCATCCGTATGGCGCGAAAGACCTGGTCCGGGGCGGGTTGTCCCGCTGCGGCAAAGATGCGGCGCAGTTGCGACGCCGAACAACCCAAGCCGCGGGCGATCTGTTCGACGGTCGGGCGTTGCAGTAGCGACTGCCGATACAAGCGGGTTGCTGCTTCGACCATCTTGCTGCGCGATCCGGGACGGCTGGCGGTCGACCGGTTGTCAGGCTGCCGGAACAAGTCGCACAATAAGGGCACTCCACCGCGAAGCAGCGCCATGCTCCAGTCGTTGGGCTGTACAAAGTGGGGGAATAGCCAGTCAAAAAGCGTTCGCAGGCGCAGTACATTCAACTCGGGCAAGGCCAGGGCGACGGGTGCCGGAGGCAAACGGGCGAGGACCGTTGTCGGCAAGCCGCTGGGCCGCAAGTGAAACACCATCACTTCGGACAGATCCTGCGCCGGGGCCTGCCAGCCGTGTGTCCAGTGTGGAGGAAAGCAGTAGAGCCGCGGCTGGTCGGTGCTCGTTCTGTCCCATGTCCGGTCCGCGCACCAAGGGTGCGCCCGCCCTTTAAAAATGGCTTGCAGCTCCCAGTTGGGGCGGGTGGACCGCGCCACCGGAAACTCGCCATAGCGCCGCAAGCCAGCGGTCATGTAGGAAAAAGGCGGGACCACGGATGGCTGCTGTGCCGTGGCTTGTTGGGTTATCATGCGCGATACTGTACATTATTGTTTCAAAAATGGCAACGACAACCGCGTAGGGCGCTGGTAAGCTGTGCGCATGAAGAAAACCAAGAATCCTTCGCGCGGGAAAAAGCGCTACGCTATTGTTGGAACGGGCGGACGTTCACGGATGTTCGCTCGCGCCATTACGGAAACCTATACGTCGCGCGCGATGCTGGCGGCGGTCTGCGATGCGAATCCGGTGCGCGCGGCCAATTGGCTGAAGTGGTCCGAGTTGAAGAGCGTACCGATCTATAGCCCTGCGGATTTCCGCAAGATGATCAAGGAGCAGCGGATCGACACCGTGATTGTCACCAGCATGGACCGCACCCATCACCACTATCTCTGTGAGGCGATGCGGGCCGGTTGCGATGCGATCACCGAAAAACCGATGACCACCGATGTGGAAAAATGCCGCGCGATTCTGGATACCCAACGCGAGACCGGGCGCCGCTTGCAGGTGTGCTTCAACTACCGATATGCCCCGCGCAACAGCAAGGTCAAGGAGCTATTGCAGACCGGCGTTATCGGCGAGGTGATGTCCGTCCACTTCGAATGGCTGCTGGACACCAAACATGGCGCCGACTACTTCCGGCGCTGGCACCGGGAAAAGGCCAACGGCGGCGGGCTGCTGGTGCACAAAGCTACCCATCACTTCGACTTGGTCAATTGGTGGCTGGATACGCAGCCGGCCGAGGTGTGTGTGTTCGGCGGCCTGCGGTTCTACGGACGCGCCAATCGCGAACGCCATGGCCACGGCGCGGATTACCCCTTCGCGACCGGCAACCCCAACGCCAAGCAGGATCCGTTTGCACTGCATCTGGACGATGGTGGGTACCTGGAAAATATCTACCTTAAGCCGTCCGCTGTAGATGGCTACCGTCGCGATCAGAATGTGTTCGGTGACGGCATCAGCATTGAAGACGATCTGGCTGTCTTGGTGCGGTATCGCAGTCAAGCTACCTTGTCGTACCACCTGACCGCTTATTCGCCGTGGGAGGGGTATCGCGTGATGTTCAACGGGACCAAGGGCCGTTTGGAATACGAAGTGCGCGAGCGCTCTTATGTGAGTGCCTCGGACACCGACCACAATTTCGAGGTCAATGTGCAAGGCGGTTCGGAATGGACGGTTGAGGAGCCGGTGCGCATTCTCGTGCATCCGCTTTGGAGCAAGGCCCAGCAGATTGCGATGCCGAAGACCAACAAAGGCGGACACGGGGGGGGCGACGCACTCATGCTGGACGACATTTTCCGACCCAAGCGTAAAAAAGATCCGCTGAACCGCCATGCGGATCAGCGGAGTGGGGCGTGGTCGATCCTGACGGGCATTGCCGGCAACCAGTCGATAGCGGAGCGCCGTATCGTCTCGATCAAGGATTTCGCATTGCCGCTCTAGACCCCATCAGTAAAGGGTTTCGGATGGGCGTGTTCCGTGTTCAGTGGGGCCTCGTGATGTCGCGGGCTCCATCAGAGTTGTTTCACAGGTGACTGAGGAACAACGCGTTGCAGGAATTTTCAGTGAATGCTCTCAGCGGCAATGGTCACAGGCCACACTTGTCTGAGAGAACATGGGTATCGGGTCAACGCGTACGGCTACGCTTACGGACGACGGCACGGTCCTTTCGTCCACCATAAGCGTCCACGTAAGCGTCGTCCATTCTCTCACTCCCTCGCAAATTGTGACAACGGTCACAGGCCCCACTGAAACCTGAAAACCCGGAACCTGAAACCTCAGCGGCGAATCTTCGCCGCTGCCTGCATCGGGTGGCGCTTGCCAAATGCGTTACCGCTTTATATGATGGAGACTCAATCATTGCGGGGAGATAGGCTCGGGGCTATATTGCCCCGGTAGCTCGCACAGCACGAGGAAACAATTATGGCAGCCAAACCGTTCGAGTCGCGAATTCAAGACTTGGTTTATAACGTTGACGCCGGCGTTGGATTGCGACTGATCAAGTCAGTGCTTTATTTTCTTTTTATTGCGTTTGTCCTGTTGCTCTATACGGCGAACCAATTCAAGGGCCTGCGCGATGCGGAGGCAATGGATTCCGCGCAACTGGGACGCAACTTCATGATGACGCGGCAATTGGTCACGCAGCATGTGCGGCCGGCCAGTATCTGGTTTCAAAGTACCCGGCGTGGTGTGCCGGAGGTGGCGGTTCACGGGCACCGGGACATCGTAAACGCGCCCCTGTACCCCGTTATGCTGGGGGTCTGGTTCCGTCTCACCGGGGCGGATTTTGAGGCAGCGCCCAGGAGTCCGCTCGAAGTCTTTCAGCCGGAGTACCGGGTTCTGTTCTTGAACCACCTGTTCACGGTGTTGACGGGTTTACTGGTATATTTGCTCGCCTTGCGCCTGTTTGACCGGCGAGTGGCCTTGCTGGGCGTGACGCTCTTTTTCTTAAGCGACTCGGTTCTGGGCGCCAGTTTGTCGGGCACCGGAGTTGCTGTCGTGATGGGCTGGGCCGTGGCGGCGATCTATTCAATGGTCATCGCCGTGGGGCGCATCGAAGAATCGAAGGCGCTGCGCTATTGGGTGGTACCGGCATTATGCGCCTTGCTGTTTTGTGTTCTGGCCTTTTTGACCCGTTATGCCGCGATCGTGCTGCTCCCCGGGCTGGCGTTGTATCTCGGCTGGTCGCTGGGGCGCCGGGGCTGGATCCATGCCTTGGTTTTCATGGCGTTGTTCGGGGTGGGCATTGCCCCGTGGATGGCCCGCAATATCCAAGTCAGTGGCGCCCCGCTGGGCATGGCCCCTTATCTGGCCCTGAACGAGACGTCCGCCTTTCCTGATAATTCATTTGAGCGACATTTAGCGCCGCAGGTGTCGGCGGGGATGTTGACTCCACTGCGCCGCAAGTTCACCGAGCAAATGGCGGTGCGTTATAACCATTACCTGCCCGGGTTGGGTGACGGAATGTTGATCAGCCTTTTCCTGGTTACGTTCTTCTATCGTTTTGTCCGTGCGCCGGTGCATCGGTTGCGCTGGGGGCTGGCCTTGTCGATGGGTTTGTTCATGGTCATCGGCGCACTTTACGGTGAGGCCACGTGGCGGGCGATCCTGATGTTCTGGCCATTGATTATTCTCTATGGGTTGGCCTTTTTCCTGCTATTGCTGGAGCGGCTGCAATTGCAGATGAAGCTGTTGAATGGGGCTGTGACGGGCGTGGTGGTGCTGCTCAGCACCCTGCCCATGATCTTCACCCTGCTGCCGCCGCGCCAGACCCCGCCGTACCCGCCATACGCCACGGGTCTGATAGCCTACATTTCCAACTTGCTGGAACCTGACGAATTGATGTGCACAGACATGCCGTGGGCCACGGCCTGGTATGGTGGGCGCACCTCTATCCTGCTGCCCCGTACCGTTGATCAATTCTACGATATCAATGACTACCTGCACCGTGTCCACGGGCTCTACTTCACCACACTCACCCGCAACCTGCCGTATGCGCGGACGCTGCGGTCACCGGTCTACGTCTCCTGGCTCCCGATTCTGGAAGGTCGGCTGCCGCGCGATTTTCCGCTGTCGCAAGGGATTCCGCTCCAGAACATGGAGCAGATCTTCTTAAGCGATCGGGCGCGTTGGGCCGAACGCTGAGGCGGGTAATCGGGTGATGAATAGCTCCCATGCACGCTGCGCAGTCGGCATTGATTTTGGCGGTACGAACAATAAACTGGCGCTGATCGACGAGAGCGGTGCGCTGCTGGCCCGGCACCGCGTGGCGACCCGGGATATCGCGCGACGTGACGAGTGGATGAGCGCCGTGGTCGCCGCGATCGAGGCGATGAGCGCGACGGTCGGTGGCGATACGCCGATCATGCTGGCGGGCGTCGGGGTTGGCGTGCCGGGTTTTGTTGATTTTGCACGCGGGTACATTCACGAGCTGGTGAACGTGCCCGGTTGGGAAGGCGTACCCTTGGCGGCGCTGCTGGAGGAGCAGCTGCGGGTACCGGTGCGGGTGGATAACGACGTCAACGTCATGGCGTTGGGGGAATGTACGTATGGGGCGGGGCGCGCCCATCAACACGCGGTATTCCTGACCCTCGGCACGGGGATCGGCGGCGGTTTGCTGATCAATGGCCAGCTATATCGCGGCGCTTATTCCATGGGCGGCGAGATCGGGCACATGACAATCAACCTGTACGACGAGCCCTGCCCATTGGGCCGGGGCGTGTTGGAACAGTATGCCGGTAACCGTCGCATTGTGGAACGGGCTCAACGCTATTTGGAGGGGGGCGAGCAATCCCTCCTGGCAACACGCTGCGACGGGGACTGGACGCGGCTGGATCCGCTCATGATTGAGCAGGCGGCGGAAGCGGGCGATGCCCTCTCGATTCGCGTCTACGATGAAGTAGCGGATTGCCTGGCGGCGGCCTTGTCGTCGATTACCTATTTGCTGCAGCCCGAGGCCTTTATCATAGGTGGCGGTGTCGGACAGAGCGGACCGATTCTCTACGACCCGCTCAATCGCCATTTGCAGACGCGTCTGAATCCCCATTTTGCTAAGCGGGTGGTGGTCAAGAAAGCCGCGCTCGGCAATGATGCGGGTGTGCTGGGAGGGGCGGCATTGGTTTTTTCCGGGCTGAAACCGCCGACGTCATGCAGGTGAACAAGTGGAACTAGGCAAACGAAACAAACAAATCTTAACCACGGCATTGGTAATCGGAATCGTGCTGGTGCTGCTGGGCTTGTTTTTGCTGCGCACGGAGCAGGAACTGTCGGCGAGCGGCGTGGTGCTGCCCCGTATCCACCACAACTTGTACGCGCCGGAAGAAGCCACGGTGGTGGCGTTGCATGCGGGGGCTGGTGACACGGTGACGCAAGGACAACCGCTGGTGACCTTGGCCAACACGGTGCTCCAGGATGAGCGGGAGCAATTGCGCCAGTCATGGATGGAGTGGCAGCAGCGTCACGCCCAATTGGAAATGGACCGGCGGGAACAACGCATCCGTCCCGCACCGGCCGATTTGGCGACCGCGCTGCGGCGCGCCGATCTCTACGGCGAAGTCGAACGCATCCAAAATGAACTAGCGCGCATGTACGAAGCGATCCGGGACCAGTACATTATTTCTGAAATGGATTTACAGTTGCGTACCGTGGAGCGGCTGCGGGCGGAAATTGACGGGCTGGAAAGTAACGTCCAGGCGGACTGGGTGCGTGCCGGGCTGATGGAACTGGCGGATGAACGACTGGTGTTGGAGCAACGCTTTGTGGCCGAGCAAGTCGCACAACAGGAGCGCCGTGTTCAGTTATGGGATGAGCGGCTGGCGGCCTTGGAGTTGGTTGCACCGTATGACGGGGTCTTGGCGGCCTTGGATGTCCGTTATACCGGCGAGCGGGTAGCGCCCGGTGAACGGTTGGCGCGGGTGGCCGATCCGGCCGGTGGCTATATCCTGCGCGTGTTGGCACCGGCGCGCAATATCGACCTCGTCAAGCCCGGGCTGACCGTGCTGGTCGAAACCCAGGTCTTTGATGCGACACTGGCGGGTCGCGCCCGCGGACGGGTGCGGCGTGTCATACCGGAAGCGGTGGATCACGAAGCCGGGCTGTACGAGGTCGAAATCGAGATAGAGGAGACGCCGGTACCGCTCATGTGGGGCGCACCGGCTCAGGCGCGCATACAAATGGGCCGCCGTTCGCTCTTCGAGTTGTTATTCCAGCCACAACATGCCGCCCGCCTGCGGCAAGAGGAACCGCAACCATGAAAGACCATCACTATCGTTATCCCGGCAGTGTACTGGTTCATATCTTCAAGAACCTCCGTGTTTTTCGCCGTGGCATGGGTTTTGCCATACTGCGCACCTTGATGCTGGCGCCGCTGCCCTGGCTGTTCCGACTGATCATCGACACCCATGTGGCGACGGCCAACATACCCGCACTGCTGGTTACCGCCTTAATTGTTGTTGGTTTATTGTTTCTGCATTATGCCTTTGCTGTCGCCGGCGCCAGTGAAATCAGCCGGGAAAACGGCCGGTTAATGCTGCGCCTGCGCAGCGACATCTTTAACAAGTTGCACTTCCTGGCCTTCGGCTATCTGGACCGGCAGAAGACCGGGCGATTACTCTCAAAGTATGCGTTCGATACCCAGCGAATCGAGATGATCACCATGCAGTTGATCAATCAGTTCGTGCCGCAAATGCTATACAGCTTGACGCTGTCTACGGTCTTGGTTTTGATGCATTGGCAACTGGCGTTGCTGTTGCTTGCATTGGTGCCGATCTATGGCTTTACCCACAGTTTGTTTCATCGCCGCCTCAAGCAGCGCCAGCGTCAAACGCGCCTGGCCCAGGAGAGATTGACCGGAGCGGCCAGTGAGGCCATCAACGCGCTGCGGCTGGTGCGCAGTTTTGGCGAAGAAGACCAAGTGACGGAGAATATCGACCAGTTCAGTTATCGGCTGACCCACAGCCGGTTCAACGTCACGGTGCTGAACACGATGTTTAACGCCTTTGCGCACACCATGGTCCAGCTGTTTACCCTGCTTTCCCTTGCGGGAGGAGCGTACTTCGCTATTCGTGGAGCCATTACCATGGGCACCCTGTTCGCCTTTATGGCGGCCTTGCCCGTGGTGTTATCCCCGGTGCAGATGATCACCGGCCTGATTGAGCAATACTATGTGGCTCAGGAAGGTTATTTCAGTGTGAAGGAATTACTGGATTCGACGTATGTGGAGGATTGGCAAGGCACGCGTGAGATTAAATCGATGACGGGACGCTTGACCTTTGAAGCGGTTTCGTTTGCTTATCCCCAAACGGATATCCAGGTGTTGAAACAGTTCACCTTGGAGATTGCAGCGGGCAGCCACGTGGCGTTGGTCGGTCCCTCCGGATCAGGCAAAAGTACGGTGGCGCAGCTGGTGCTCGGGCTGTATAAGCCGCAAGAAGGTCGTATCCTGGTCGACGGCATTCCGCAGGCGGATCTCAGTATGCGTTGGCTACGGCAGCAATCGGCCGTGGTCTTGCAGGATATTCTGCTGTTCTCCGGCACCGTGGCCGACAACATTCGCTTTGCCCAGCCGAACGCCTCCGATGAGCAGGTCCGCGAGGCCGCCCGCATGGCCAATGCCGACCAATTCATCTCCGAACTGTCAAAAGGATATGAAACCATTGTCGGGGAACGCGGCGTGATGATTTCCGGCGGGCAACGGCAACGGTTGTCGATTGCCCGTGCCATTTTGCGTAATCCGCGCTTGCTGATATTGGACGAAGCGACATCGGCGCTCGACTACGAAAGCGAGCATCTGGTTCAAGAGGCGTTGCTGCGGGTGGCGACTGGTCGGACCGTGATTACCATTGCCCATCGCCTCAGCACCATTCGCGCGGCCGACTGGATCGTGGTTATGCGCCAGGGCCGGATTATCGAACAGGACACCTACTCGGAACTCGCACAGCAGGACGGATTGTTCGCCGACCTGTTGCGCATGCAGAACGAGCCGGCGGGCTAGTCCACGTTGTCACCCAAGGGGCTGGCCAGTGGCTTTCGTATCAAGCCTGCTCCAAGGTCAGAACAAAGGTAGCGGGCTCGTCGCGGTGGGGGGGCAGGCGCTTCAAGACCGCTTGATAGGTCCGGCTTGTCCGGCCCCGCTTGACGACCACTTCGCCACGCCACTGATTGTCCTCGGTGCTCTTCAATCGGTCACGAGCAGCCCGTAAGGGGGCCGCGTCTGCCAGGATCGAGTCAATGGACGCTGACGTCAGTGGCTCGTCCCGATGGCCGGAGCAACACTCGGTAGCGGTCTCATTGGCATAGATGATCGCGCCGTCGGCCTGGATCAGCAGCAAGGGCGTCCCGCTGTAGGCCGCGGCATCCCGCTCCAGTGATTGCTTGCGTTCCACCTTCTTCTTGCGGTCCACATTACGGATGGTCAACAACAGGTCGTTCGGGTGTAAATAGTGGATGGCACCAAAGGCAATCTCTGCCGCAAATGTGCCGCCGTCGGCTTTCAGCCCGTTCGTGCTCAGTACCGTGAAACGGCCATTGGCCACATGAGCCCGAATCTTGTTGAGCACCAAGGTGTTGAAACCCGAAATCAAACGGGTGACCGACAATCCCCAGAGCTCCGATTCGGTATGGCCGAAAAACTGTTCGGCTCGCGGGTTGCACCCGATTACATTGCCCTTCTCGTCCAGGATTAGCACCGCGTCATACAGACTGCCCAGCAGTGCCTTGCACAGCGATCGATCACGGGCGCGTTCATGCTGCGACGCGACAGCTGGATCCGGCCCCCCCTCCATGGCATCCGGTCTGTCGGCCTCCCCGGTCGGCGGCGACGGGGGGGAGGGCATGTCCAGCATATCGAGCGGTGTGGCCGTTTCTCCGCCGTGGTGATTGTCCGACAACGCCAACGAATCCGTCCCGGCATCCTCGTTCACGGATGTTGGGGCGTCCGTACGCAACGCTTGTTTTAATGAGGACCACTTCATCATGATTACTGACTCTCAAGACAAGAAATCCGACAAATCCATCCGGACCGTCATGGATGGATCGTCGGGCTTCTTCTGATCGGCGTCGACTTCTTCCGCGCCTTCCTCCTCAAAGGTGGACCCTTTTTGGGGCACTTGCAAGCGCGAACCACACGCGGGGCAATCCGCTTTCAATCCCACCATTTCCAGCGGGGCCTCGATTTCCTGCCCGCATTCGTTGCAGAAGAAGGTGACAAAATCAGAAACTCCTTGAACCGCGCGTTCCTCCTCTGCCCTTTCTGTTTCCTGCGTCATCTTAATCTCCTCGGTAATGTTAAGAATATCGGGAATGCGAAATTCGCCCCGGCATTCGGGGCAGATGCCCTCCGCGCCTGCGTCGGCAGGCAGGGCGGCGATCGTCTCGCCGCAATGTGGACAGGGAAAGTCAAAAGTGGCCTCGTCGCCGGCGTCGGGTTGCGGAGTGCGCTTGGTTTCCACTTGCAGTGGCGGGAGGTCTTCTTCCTGCTCCTCGTCCGCCACGGATGGCATGGTGGGGGAAACCGGTTCTATTTCTTTTGCAGCGGCCGATGGCGACGCTACTGCAGGCGTCAGTGTCGGTTGTTCATCGGTGGCGGGGCGATCGGCAGACTGGGATTCTTTTGTTGGTTGCTCTGCGCTGGGCGGGGGTGATTCCGTGACCGGGTGATCCGCCTCTTCACTCTTTTGCGCCGATTGGGGGGTGGCGTTTTGAGCGGCTTCTGGCATAGGCGATTGGTTAG
>SLLF01000037.1 GCA_007134175.1 Kiritimatiellia bacterium
GCTGATTGGCTCGTGGGCAAGAACGGGATTAATGTAAAATGTTGTCATGTCGAGCGTAGCGAAGCGACGTCGAGACATCTCCGTCTTCGCCAACCACCGTCGGTTCTTTAGGAGCGGAGTCGAAGACATCTCACGCTTTACCGGCCACCCTGAGATCGGGGGAAACACAGGCAAACGCTTAGTTAGGTCCAAAAGCTTGAGATTTGGATGCGTCTGCCCTGCGCCGCGATCTTGACCCGACCGGTGGTCACTTGCTACGGTCCATGCCGATCCGCCACCGGTCATGGTGGCAGCATGCGGAATGTCATCTTTATTGGGAGGAGAATCAATGACCCCTATTCAGCGGGCGCTGATCAGCGTATCGGACAAGAGCGGTGTGGTGGACTTCGCCACCCGGTTGGCGGAGCGCGGCGTGGAGCTGTTGTCGACCGGCGGCACGGCCCGCGCCCTGCGCGAGGCGGGCTTGACGGTTACGGATGTATCCGATTTCACCGGCTTTCCGGAGATGTTGGATGGACGGGTCAAGACGCTGCACCCCAAGGTGCATGGCGGCTTGCTCTACCTGCGCGGGAATGCCGAGCACGAAGCCACCGCACGCGCGCATAACATTGCCCCGATTGATCTCGTCTGCGTTAACCTCTACCCGTTTGAGGCAACCATCGCGCAAGCGGATGTGACGTTCGAAGAGGCCGTCGAACAGATTGATATCGGCGGCCCGGCGATGCTGCGCTCCGCGGCCAAAAATATGCGCTCGGTAACGGTGGTGAGCGATCCGCGCGATTACCAGCGGGTACTGGAAACCATGGATGCCGAAGGAGGCCAGACCACGCTGGAGTTGCGGGTGGAGCTGGCGCAGAAGGTGTTTGCGCGCTTGGCCGCCTATAACGGGGCCATTGCCACCTACCTCGCACAACAGTCCGCTACGTCGACCGCACAAACGCCCCCGTTGATCCTGGCCTATGGGGCCGGTCAGCGGTTGCGCTACGGTGAGAACCCGCATCAGGAAGCGGGCCTCTATATCGACCGCTCCGTGACCGAAGCGTGTATCGCGCACGCGGAGCAGCTGCACGGCAAGGAATTGTCATTCAACAACTATCTGGACGGGGATGCCGCGCTCGAGGCCGTCCGCGAATTGGCCGGGGCCCCCGGTGTGGCGATCATCAAGCACAGCAATCCGTGCGGCTACGCCACCGGCCAGACGCTGTCGGAAGCGTTTGAGGCCGCTTGGGCCGGCGATCCGGTATCGGCGTTCGGTAGTGTCATCGCCGTGACCCAACCCATCGACTTGGCCACGGCCGAACGGTTGAAAGGGCGGTTTGTCGAGGTACTTATCGCACCGGATTATGAGCCGGATGCCCTTGACTACCTGCGCCACAAGAGCAAGGACCTGCGCCTACTGAAGTTGCCTGTACCGCTCCGGTCGCCTAGCCACGGCCCGGCCATCCGCCAGATCGGCGGTGGTTTGCTGGTGCAGGACCGGGATGTCGGGCTGGTGGAAAACTGGGTTACGCCCACTGAACATCCGTTTCCAGATGAAATGCGGCCCTTGGCCGAGTTTGGCATTAAGGCCTGTAAACACATCAAATCCAATGCCATCGCTCTCGTTCGTGCCTATGGCCCGCGCGCTTATGCCCTGCTGGGGATGGGCGCGGGGCAGCCGAATCGCGTGGACGCCCTGCGCAAACTGGCTTTTGTGCGTGCGTCTGAAAACCTCGACCAACTGTTCAGCACCGATAAGGTGTACGGCAAGTCTCCCCAGGAATTTCGGGCCGAACTGTTGCAGGAATGTGTCCTGATATCGGACGCGTTCTTCCCGTTTGCCGATAGCATCGAGCACGCGGCAGAAGGCGGCATCCGCTACATCGTGCAACCGGGCGGATCGAAGCGGGACGAGGAGGTAGTGGCGGCCTGCGACCGCTACGGCATCGCCATGGTCTTTACCGGCATGCGCCATTTCCGTCATTGATATGACCACCGGTATGGGGCGGTTGACGACTACGGCGAGGACTACGGATTACGAGTGAAGCCTTTCTGTCGTTTCCCGTGGTCGTCGCCGTAGTCAGCCGAAAGCAAAAATGGCAAAAAGCCGGGCACACGGTTGTCCATCTGCTGAACGGGCCGTATGGTATTCGCGGTCCACGAGGCCGGACGCATGATCGAATACGGGTGGTGTGGAAAGGTATCTGATGGTTTGGCTGGAGCAATATGTTGAACAAGTATGGGCCGTGCTGTTGGAATTGGCCCCCTGGCTCGTACTGGGCTGTCTGGCGGCGGGGCTGCTGCATGTGTTGATTCCCGAGGGCGCGATCCGGCGGCAGCTGGGGAAGCCGGGATTCGGCGCCATTTTTAAATCGGCGTTGGCGGGGGTTCCAATGCCGCTTTGCAGTTGCGGGGTGATCCCGGCCGCCTTGGGGTTGCGCAAGGAGGGAGCCAGTCGCGGCGCCAGCGTCAGTTTCCTGGTGGCGACGCCGCAGACCGCGGTGGATTCGACGTTTGTCAGTTACTCCTTCCTGGGTGCGCCCTTTGCGATCTTCAAGTTGCTGAGTTCGTTTTTGACCGGATTGCTAGCCGGCACCTTGGCCCAGCGGTTCGGTGGCCCGCCGGAAACTAACCCGCCGACCGATGCGCCGGGCGCGGCCGGTGATCCTGCGGAAGAACGTTACCCGACGCTCAAGGCGCGTGTGCGCGGCGTCTGGATGTATGGCATGGAAGATTTACTCTACATGATCTGGGGCTGGGTGGTGCTGGGCGTGGTGGTTTCCGCGGCGCTGACGACCTTTATTCCCGCAAATTTTTTCGCCGATTTGCCGTTGGCATCGGGGTTTACGGGCTTGCTGCTGGCGCTGGTGATTTCGTTGCCCATGTACGCCTGCTCCACCGCTTCCGTTCCCATCGCCGCCGGGTTGGTGCACGCCGGCTTGCCGGCCGGCGCGGCCTTGGTTTATTTGGTGGCCGGTCCGGCTACCAATGTCGCCACCATTGGCGCGATATTTCGCGTCTTTGGCGGCCGGGTGATCGCTATTTACCTCGGGGTTATCATTGCCAGTAGCTTGATGTTCGGCTACCTCTTCGATTTCCTGGTTGATATGGAGGCCATGCGTATTCACGACCACCTGCACCACGATCATGCCACCTGGTGGGCCGTCATCTCCGCCGTCTTGATTTTGCTGTTGTTTGCGCGTTTCGCCTATAGAGACGCGCGGTTGAAATGGGCGCATTGGCAAGCCCGCGGCGCCAGCGAACCGGACCAGATCCACTTGGCGGTGGGCGGTATGACCTGCAATGGTTGTGCCCGCAAAGTGCAGCGGGCGCTGCAAGCCTTACCCCAAGTCGTCACGGTCGAGGTACGGTGCGACGACGCGTGCGCCGTGGTTTCGGGCACAGGTCTTGATGAACAAACGGTCCGGGCCGCCGTGCAGGCGGCCGGCTACCGGACCGAATCAAGGGATATTGAAAAAAAGTATCAAGATGGCCGGTAGCGTGCTAGGATGTTTCTGAAAGCCGGGTTATAGTCCGGCTTGATATTGCATGCAGATTGAACCGAAAAACGTTAAGCATAGCCAGCCGGAAGTGGCCATCATGGGACTGCGCGTTTACGCGGGAAACATGGCCACGGCGGTGGCGGATGTGGCCGCTCAGATTGAGCGGCGCGAGTCGGCGGCCTACGTTTGTGTACGGGATGTCCACGGCGTGATGGCCGCCCAGCGCCATCCGCAGCTGAAGGCGATCCATAACCAGGCGTTCATGACGGTGCCGGACGGGGTGCCGCTGATGTGGCTGGGCCGGCGGGCGGGCGCAGCCGGTATGGGGCGGGTATTCGGCCCGGACCTGATGCTGGAGGTGTGCCGGGCCGGGGTCGAGCCCGGGTGGACCCATTATTTGTATGGCGGCAAAACCGGCGTGCCGGAACTGCTCAAAACCCGCCTGGAAGAGCGATTCCCCAACATCAAGATCGTGGGCACCTGCTCGCCGCCCTTCCGCCCCTTGAACCAAGAGGAAGAAGCGGCGTTGGAGGCGGAACTGCGCGAGAAAAAACCGGATTGTTTCTGGGTGGGGTTGGGAACCCCGAAACAAGAGGAATTCATGGGACGCTACGCGGAGCGTTTGGATACCCGGGTGATGTTCGGGGTCGGCGCGGCGTTCGACATTCACACCGGCTTCATGCGGGACGCTCCCAACTGGATGAAGCGTGCGGGCCTCCAATGGCTGCACCGACTATGGCAGGAGCCGCGGCGCTTGTGGAGGCGCTACCTGATCAACAACACCCATTTCATCTGGTACTGGTTGACCCGCAAGGGCCGCGCCCGCTTGCTGGACCGCTAGCCCGCATTTCTCGCCGAGTGGTAAACAATAGGTTCATTTAGAGCCGGTACGGAACGATGACAAAAGGATGTTTCTGCGGGGCGAAGTCCTTGGTGTTGCGCGTGGCGAGCTTCAGTTGGTGCTCCATGGCCAACGACGCTTGGAGGGCGTCCGGTAGCTTCCAGCGATGCGTGCGCCGCAATTCGGCGGCACGATCGGCTACAGCCTTGGTGATATCCAAGCATGGAAATGCCTCACACAGCGCATAGGCCTGACCAGCCTGTTCCTCAGGTCCTCCGGACAACACTTCCGCCCGCGTAATGACGGATAGGCAACAAGCCCCTTCGCGTTGGGTTGACAGCCAGTTATGGGCTTCGGGAATGCCACGCAAATGGTCGATCAATATGGCCGAATCAAGGAGGATGTTCATCGATGCCACTCGTCACGCAAACGATCCACCATTTGCTGGCTGTCCTCGTTTACACAGGACCAACTTCCGGCCGTTTCCCTCAGTACTTTCCGGTATGGAGCGGCAGAGGATTGGCGCCGATATGCTCCGATAGCCAAACGCACCGTTTCGGCCATGGAGCGTCCGTGCAGGCGACTTTGCCGCTTGAGCCAGCGCAAGTCATCTTCCGGTAAGGATATAATCAATCGTTTCATGACAAGCCTATATCACTAAAATGATATCACGTCAAGACAGGAAGGCTCAGGTTTAGCGGGGCATCGCAGCACGATGACCGGCAGCTCCGGCGGACAATTCAGGCGCAGCTTGAGCAGACCGGTACCGATGCCGCGCGAGATATAGACATAACGCTGCCGGGGTAACCGGACCAGTCCCTGCACAAACGCGGCCCCTTGCCGGGTATGCCGCACCGGGGCCCCCAGTCCGGGTAAACGAATCTGGCCACCGTGCGTATGCCCGGACAATAGCAGGTCGAAATGCAGCGGGTTGGCCAGCAACACATCCGGATGATGCGCCAGCAACAACGTGAACGCTTCGTGCGGCCCATCCAGTCCCGCCCCGCCGGGGTCGGGTTGGCCTTGCTGCAGGTCGTCCAGTCCGGCAATCCGCAAGCGCCCCCCCGCCTGTTCCCACTCGCAGGTGCGATTGATCAGGGTGGTGAATCCCGCTGTCGCCATCTGCTCGGTGAATCGTTCCGACGTGTTGCCGCGCACATGGTCCCAATTGCCCGGAACCGCAAAGCGATGGGCTGTTTGGCGGATACTGGACCACCAGGTCTGGGCCACCGGCCAGTAGTCGGCGTGGTTCACGGCGTCACCGGTAAAAACCAGTAGATCCGCCGCCGTCGCGTTCAAGGCGTCGGCCAGCGCCGCGTCAACGGGTTGCGGCCGGCCGCGGAAATGCCAGTCGCTGAGATGGATAATGCGCAAGCCGTCCAACCCGGCTGGCAAACGGGGAATCACCACCTCCACTTCATGGATTTGCAATAGGTCTTTCATCACCGCAAAGCCATTATCCACGGATCACCACCCATCGCCAGCTTTTCCCTGCTGTCCGATGAATACACTTGCCAATAGGTGCCGGGCGTTCTTATATCCGTGCATGTCCAAGATATTGATAACGGGTGGTGCCGGCTTTATCGGTTGTAATGTAGCGGCGCATCATCTGCGCCGGGGCGATACGGTCTGGGTATTCGATAACCTGTCGCGCGTTGGTGCACAGCATAATTTGGATTGGCTGCGTAGCATGGACTGCGCCGAATTGACTTTCGTCAAGGGTGATGTACGCGATATGGACGCCCTGGTGGCCGCGCTGGGTTGTGCCCCCGACCGCCTCTACCATCTGGCCGGTCAAGTGGCGGTTACATCGTCGGTCACCGATCCGCGCACGGATTTTGAGCAAAACGCGCTAGGCACGTTCAATGTGTTGGAAGCGACCCGCCTGCATGCGCCGGAAACCATCTTCCTGTACGCCTCGACCAACAAGGTCTACGGGGACATGGTGGCCACCCAGGTGGTGGAGCGGGAGACGCGTTACGCCTACCGGGATTTGCCGCAGGGCATCGCCGAGGACCAGCCGCTCGATTTCCATTCGCCCTACGGCTGTTCCAAGGGGTGCGGCGACCAGTATGTGCGCGATTATGCGCGCATTTACGGCCTGCGTACCGTAGTCATGCGCCAATCCTGTATCTATGGCCCGCGCCAGTTCGGCGTGGAAGATCAAGGCTGGGTCGCCCATTTCTGTATCGCCGCCCGCCAAGGCCGGCCCATCACGATTTACGGCGACGGCAAACAGGTGCGCGACGTATTGTGGATGGAGGACTTGATGGCGGCCTACGACGCGGCGGTGGAGCGGATCGACACCGTCGCCGGTGATGTCTTTAATATCGGGGGCGGTCCCGATCACACCGTTTCCATCGGCCGGGAATTCAGGCCGATGCTCGAGGCCTTGGCCGGTCACCCGCTGGAGTTCCATTCGGGCCCTTGGCGTCCGGGCGATCAGCGCATCTATTGCAGCGATATCCGCAAAGCGCAACGCGACTTGGACTGGCACCCGCAGACCGACTTTGCCTCCGGCCTGCGCCAGTTGTGGGAATGGATCGGCGAACAGTTTGGGCCACCCGCATGCGGTTGACCTACTCCATAGCCGATCAGCAATGGGAACGCACCAAGTCGATCGGTATTTTCACTATTGCCGTGGGCTTGGCGCGAACGCTGGCCGAGCACCCGGAGGTCGGCCAGTTGACGGTGTTGACCAATACCACGCTGGCCAAATCATGGGCCGGCAACCACCGCGTCCGGTTGATCCAGCAGGATACAGCGCTGCACGGGCGATGGGGGCGCTTATGGTGGGATCATGTCGGGGTCTATCGTGCGGCGAAAGCGGCCGGTGAACCGTGGCTGCTGTTGCCGAAAGGATTTGCGGCCGGCTGGTCCCGTTGTCCTGTCCGGCTGGCCGTCTACGTGCACGACATCATCGAACTGGTCTATCCCGAGCGCTATCCCGGCTACAACTCGCGCTGGCGTGTCGCCTACTACCGGTGGCTGTACCGCCAAACCCTGCGCCGGGCCGATATCGTCTTTACCAACACCGGCCATAGCCGCGACGCCATCCAACAATGGGCCGCCCGCCAGCAGATCGCCTGTCCGCCGATTGTGGTGGCGGGCTACGGCTTTGATTGGTCATCCGCCGCCCATGCGGCTGCAGATGCCCGGGCCGCCGTGGAAGAGCAGATTCTGGTCGATGTCCGCGCGGTGCCGCATAAGCGTACGGATTTGGCGGTGGCCTACATGGAGCGGTGGCGGCGCGAGCGTGGCTATAGCGGTCGCATCTGTTGTGCCGGGGAGTTGCCCCCGGACGTTGCGTTGCCTGACGACCCGGCCTGGGTGGCGCTCGGACGGGTGGCGCCGTCCGTGCATCTGGACTGGATGGCGCGTTCGCGAGCGCTGGTGCACTTCACCGAACTGGAGGGGTTCGGCATGCCGCCGGTCGAGGCGGTGCTGACCGGCACGCCACCGGTATTCTCGGCGATTCCCGTGGCCCTGGAAGTGATGGATGGGACCGGTTGCCCGTTTGACAATGCGGACTACGAACAGTTTGCCGCCGCCTTGGATCGCGCCCTGCAAGTGGACCCCGCGACATGCGCCACATGGCGTTCGCAATTGGCCGCCCGCCATAGCTGGACACAGGTGGCCGACCGGATTGTGCAAGGCTTGAGCGATTCCAATTACCAGCAGAATCCTTCATAACGCGCCGGTAAGCGCTGCAGGTTCGGCCAACCATTCACGTCGATGATGCGCTGATTGGCGGTGACGTGCCGGGCGAGCTCCGCCAGTGGCGCCACCGGTTGGGCCACCACGATGCAATCGGACGGCGTGATTGCGTCAGCCAGCTCCGCACAAAGCAACGTTTCCAGTTGCGGCAGCCGGTCCCGAATGATCGCGGCGTTACTTCCGGTCAGGCGCTGCACATTCAGTTGAGGATCAAAAATGCGCAGCGTCTTGACCTGTGGCAATAGTCGTCGGGCAATTTCAACCATCGCACTGCCGCGCAGGTCATCCGTGCCGGGCTTGAAGGATAGACCCAGCAGGGCCAGCTGTTGCGGGGCCTGCTGCTCGATCAGCTGGGTGAGGGCAGCAATGTGGGCCTCATTGGAGGGATGCAAGTGGTTCAGCAAAGGGGTATCGACCCCGTGGGAGGTCGCCAGCTGCGTTAAGGCGGCCACATCCTTGGGCAGACAGGAGCCGCCAAACGGATTGCCGGGCTGCAGGTAATAATCGGACAGATTCAGCGTGTCATCTTCGCAGAAGAGACGCATCAGGCGGCACGAATCGATTTGCAACTGTTTTCCCAGACGGCCAATTTCATTGGCGAAAGCGACTTTGGTGGCGTGGAACGCGTTGCAGGTATACTTCAACAACTCTGCCGTTTCCCAGTCTACCGCATGGGTGGGCGTGGTGAAAAGAGCGGCGACGGCGGACGGGGGGGGGGTCCCGTCTTCTGTCCCGACAGCCGCCAGGGCTGGCCGGTTAAAGTCGGCGATGGCGCTGCCTTCCCGCAAAAACTCGGGATAGAAATAGAGCCGGGCGCGGCCGGCATCGACCGCTGTCGCCAGCACGCCATGCCGCAATGCGCGCGTGGAACCGGGCAGTATCGTGCTGCGGTAAAGTAGGTGTAACGGACCAGCAGTCGGCTCACGCTGATCCAGCGCGGTAGCGATGCTGCGGCTGACGTGGGTGACGGCGCTCAGGTCCAATGCGCCGGTCGGAGTGGCCGGCGTCCCTACACAGATCAATGCGATCTGCGCCATTTGCAGTGCCTCGTGATAGTCCGCCGTAGCCGTGATGCGGCTCGTCTGTCGGGCGTGTTCCAGCAGCTCGTCCATCCCGGGCTCGACAATCGGTGATTCGCCTGCGTTCAGCGCATCCACCTTGGAGACATTGGGGTCCACCCCCATGATGGTATAGCCGCGCTTAGCCAGGCAGGCGGCCGTCACCACCCCCACATAACCTAGGCCGAACACAGCAATGATCGAATGCTTCATGCGGTCGAGTCTAGACCAACCGCCGGTTTGGGGCAAGTGAGCAGTCAGCGGTACGCCGTCGGTGAGCTAGTTTAGTCAGGGATCAAAACATCTACTTCCATGTCGCTCATGTGGTGGAAGTGCCGTGGATTACGGGTTATTAGCGGGCATTGAGCGGCGATCGCAGTGGCCCCGATCCAAATATCGTTTTGGCCGATCAGGCGGTAGACTTTCTTGATCTGCAACTCGGAGCACAAGCGCGCGTAAACCGGTATCACCGGGACGGGGTCCAATAACGGCACGCCCAAGCGTAGAAAGGCCTCAACTTGCTGAGTGCTGTGGCCAGCCACTGTGGCGCCGTGCCGGAATTCTCCCAGTACGGTCCAAGGCAAGCCCACGCTCTTCCCCGCCTCTTTCTGTGCAAACGCCAGCGCCCATGCCTGACGGCGCCAGAGCCCGACCAGTAAGGTGGTGTCGGCTACGAAGTCCACGGGTCTTCCTTGGTTGCAGCCCGGTCCTCAATGGCTTTTTCCATGGCGATATCCGCCGCCTGCTCCGCCGGATGGTTCGCTTCCAAAAAACCTAGAAATGCACCCAGCGTTCCCGGCCGGGGAACGACCTCCTTCAC
>SLLF01000072.1 GCA_007134175.1 Kiritimatiellia bacterium
TCCACATCACGACCAGCCGTAAAGGCCAGTACGTCCTCCTGAATCCGGCCCACCGTAGTGGCATGCGAAGGTTTTTTCATGCGCGCCAGCGTGACACGCGGTATTCACAGCGTCAAGCGCTCGATTGCAGCCTGTCGATTGCAGCCGCACAAACAACTCGATCCATGCCCCACGTGGTGATATCGTACGGGTCTCCTATATGACGACATCTCAAGCGGATATGATAAGTCAACGAGTTGAACTATGCGAATCGCCCACATTACCGACTTGCACCTGCGTGCGCAACAACCCGGGACCAGCGCCATCGGCAAACGCCGTTCCCATGCCATGACCGTCCTTTTCCCCCGAGCCCTTGACGCCATGCGAACGCAGCAGCCGGACGTTTTAGCCGTCACCGGGGACCTGCTGGACGTGCCCGGCTGGTTGATTGCGCCCATACCCGGGTTTGAAAGTGACAAGCCCGAATTCTGGATGGACGCCGCCATCGAGGATTACCGGCAGGTCAAGGCCTGGCTTGATGCCACGGGCATCCCCTATATGGTCCTGCCCGGCAACCACGATCTGCCCGACGCCATGTGGCAGGTGTTCGACCCGGCGGCCCACACCCTGGAAACCGGGGGCATCTGCTGCACCCGATTCTGCGACCACGAACACGATGGCCACCGACCACGTCGCTTTCATCCCGAGCGCGACCGCTGGGAACAGCTATTGCAACGGGCCAACGGCCCGCTCCAGGTTCATCTCCAGCACTACGTTATCACCCCCGCCCTGAATGCCGGCTATCCGCACACCTACGAAGAAGGGGAGGAAATAGCCAGGCGCACGAACGCCTGTGGTCATGTTCCCCTTTGCCTGAGCGGACACTACCATCGCGGGACCCCCGTATTGAACCACGGTAACACTACGTTCGCCACCACGCCGGCATTTTGTGAAGCCCCCCACCCTTGGCGCATCTACGATCTTGATCCGGATACCGGTAGCAGCGCGGTTGAGGACTATGCCCTTGGCGCCCCCGCGCGCCGACCCGTCGTGTTCCTGGATCGCGATGGGGTAATCAACACCCGGCCAAGTTTCCGCTGCGGCCCCGAAGCCATGGAACTCATTCCCGGTGCCGCCGCCGCGATCCACCAACTCAACGCGGCCGGATATGCGACCCTCGTGATCACCAACCAATCCGCGATCGGCATGGGATATGTTTCTGACGCAGTGGTCCGACTGGTCAACGACACCATGCACCGCTTGCTGGCCGAGGAAGCGGACGCCCGGTTGGATGGGGTTTACCACTCGTCTGCCGCCGGAGCGGCGGCCGTCTTACCCCGCTACCTGGAGGATGGAAAAGGGAAACCCTCCCCCCGCCTGCTGCAGCAAGCCACAACCGAATTGAATCTCGATGCCGCACGGGCATGGATGGTTGGCGACAGTGTCGGCGACATCGCTACCGCTACGGCCTATGGGGCGCGCCCCATTCTGGTGGAAACGGGAAATGGCGTCAACGTGGCCGCCACGGTTAAAGAACAATGGCCTCACACCCCCGTTCTGCCCGACCTGAGGGCGGCCGTGGCGCACATTCTTTCCTGATGAAACCGCTTTGCAATCAGGCGTTGCCAATCGCCACCGAACTAAGGCAACATGACACCTTACGTGCAGGACACAGGCAGGGTAGCGCACCCTGAACGATTCCAAGGAGGTCTCACCCACTATGAAAAAACAGGAAATTGTAATGATTCCCGGCGACGGAATCGGACCGGAAGTGACCGCTGCGACGCAACGCGTCCTGGAGGCGGCAGGGGCCAATATCGATTGGATTCCGCAACAAGCCGGGTTGGCCGCGCTGGCCGATGGGAATGACGTGATGCCTGCGGCGACGCTGGACGCGATCACGCAGTATGGCGTAGCCCTGAAAGGCCCCTGCACCACACCCGTAGGCAAGGGGTTCTCGTCCGTGAATGTGCAGCTTCGCAAAAAACTGAACCTCTACGCGGCCGTGCGGCCGGTACGTTCCTTGCCGGGTGTCAAAACCCGCTACGAGAATGTGGACCTGGTGATTATCCGGGAAAATACGGAAGGGCTCTACAGCGGGGTGGAAAACGAGGTTACCCCGGGAGTGGTGATGAGCATGAAGGTGGCCTCCGAAAGTAGCTGCACCCGTATCTCCCGCTGGGCGTTTCGTTATGCCACGCACCGCCAACGCCGCAAAATTACGGTCCTGCACAAGGCCAATATTATGAAACTGACGGACGGCCTGTTCATCCGCTGCGCCCAGGATATTCATAAGAAGGAATACCCGAACATCGATTACCAGGAATTGATCATCGATGCGGGGTGCATGCGGCTGGTGCAAGACCCGACACCATTCGACATGCTGCTGCTGGAAAACCTCTACGGCGACGTCGTCAGCGACTTGTGCGCAGGCTTGATCGGTGGTCTGGGCGTGGTGCCGGGAGCAAACATCGGGGACGAACATGCGGTGTTTGAAGCCGTCCACGGGTCAGCCCCGGACATTGCCGGCAAGAACGTCGCCAATCCCCTGGCCTTGCTGATGTCGGCGGTCATGATGCTCAACTATCTGGCCGACCAACGGGGCGACCCGGCGGCCGGTACGATCGCCGGCCGCATCCGTGCCGCGTACGATCAGACACTAGCGGACGAGTGTAAAACCCGGGACTTGGGTGGCACGCTGGGAACAGATACGTTTGCCGACGCGATTATTGAGCGTTTACCCGCATAACCGTAGCCACCCTTCATGCCCATGCCCAGCGCGGAGCGTTTGCCGGTAGAGGATATTCGCGAGGATATTCTAGGAGCGGCACGCGTGGAACGCCGTTTCATTGTAGATGCCCCTACCGGATCGGGTAAATCAACCCGGGTCCCCGGGTTCTTGCTTGATGCCGGTTTACTGGGCACCGGTCGCGCCGTCGTGCTACAGCCGCGTCGCCTGGCGGCCCGGATGCTGGCGGCCCGCGTCGCACAAGAAAGAGGCCAGGCCCTGGGTGCCGAGGTCGGGTATCAAGTTCGCTTTGATCATTGTGCCGGAGCCGCCACGCGCATCGTCTATGAAACCGAAGGACTGCTCCTACGCCAGTGGCTGCAAAACCCGGACCTGGATGGTATTCAGGCCATATTGTTCGATGAGTTTCATGAACGCCATCTCTACGGCGATGTCACGTTGGCCCGGGCGCTGGCATTGCAGCGAGATCGCCGACCCGATTTAATCCTGGGAGTGATGTCGGCTACGCTGGATGTCGGCCCGTTGCAGCACTATCTCACCCCCTGCCCCGTCTGCACGTCACAGGGCCGCACCTATCCGGTCACGGTCACATATGCCCCACCGCGGCCGGCAACCGAGCCGGCCTCGCGAACGGCGGCCCGCGCGGTGGAACAATGGTTGCAGACGGATTCGCCCGGCGACGTACTGGTGTTCATGCCCGGCGCGTACGAGATTGGCCGCACGCTGCGCGAACTCGAGAATCAAACGTTAAGCGGACGTTGCCTGCTATTACCCCTGCATGGCGAACTGTCCCCGGCTCAGCAGGATGCCGCCGTGCAGACGTACGACGGACGGAAGATTATCGTCGCCACCAACATTGCCGAGACCTCGCTGACGATTGCCGGCGTACGGCTGGTGGTCGATAGTGGTCTGGCTCGAGTGGCCCGGTTTGATCCCCACCGTGGCATCAACACCCTCTGGATTGAACGCATTAGCCAGGCATCAGCTGAGCAGCGTGCCGGACGGGCGGGCCGGGTGGCACCGGGCCATTGCATGCGCTGCTGGTCGGAACAAGAACACAGCGGTCGCGCCCAATACGACGCGCCAGAGATTCAACGACTCGACCTGGCGGAAGCCTTCCTGATGCTGAAGGCCGCAGGCTGGGAGGAGCTGGCGCAGTTCCCCTGGTACGAAGCGCCGCCGGCACGGGCTTGGTCCGATGCTGAACGGCTATTGGTGGATCTCGGGGCTATCCAGGCTGGCAAGGAAGGTTCGATTACCCAGCTAGGCGAACAAATGGTCGCCTTCCCGGTTCACCCCCGCTATGCGCGCTTACTGGTCGAAGCCGTCCGCCATCAATGCGTACGGGCGGGGGCCTTGGTCGTGGCCATTGCGCAAGGCCGCCCCTTGTGGACCGGCCGGGCCACCCGCGAAATGAGGGAACGACGGCACGATGTATTGGGACCGGCTCAGTCGGATTTCTTCTGGTTGATCCGCGCCTGGAATTATGCCCGTTCCAAGCGCTATGCTCCAGGGGCCTGCCAGCCGCTCGGCATTCACGCCCAAGCCGTGCGCCAGGTGGAGCAAGTCTTCACCACTATGCTGCGTCTGGCCGACCACCACTGGCCACAAAGAAATCATGGGCGGGAGCAGGCCCCCACCGATGACGTGCTGGCCCGCTGCATCCTGGCCGGCTTCGCCGACCGCGTCGCCATCCAGCGCAGCGTGGCCACCCACCGCTGTGAAATCGTCCATGGACGCAAGGGCCGACTCGCGCCCGACAGCGCACTGCAGGATGCGACCCTCCTGGTCGCGGCGGAAATCGACGAAATCGAACGCGGCGGCGAAGGGGAAGTGGTATTGAACAATGTGACCGCCATCGAGGAAGCGTGGCTGGCCGACTTGTTCCCGCACGCCATGGAGGAAACCGATCAGGTCGAGTATGATCGACGCACCAAACGCGTAGTGGCCAGCCGATGTTACGCCTACCACGACCTGGTGCTGCACCGCACGGCGATCCACGACCCGCCGCGCGATGAGGCCGCTCACCTGCTGGCCGCTGAATGTCTACAGGGCCATATCCCACTGCATCGCTGGGATGCGTCGGTCGATCAATGGATTTACCGGGTGAATTATCTCGCCCGCACCTGCCCTGATCTCGGCTTGCCGACCATCGGGGCCGACGAGAAGCAATTGGTCATCGAGCAGCTTTGCTGGGGCGCCACCACGGCAAAAGAAGTCCGTGATCGTGCCGTTTGGCCCGTGCTCAAAGGCCTCTTGTCCGGCGGGCAGGAACCGCTGCTGGCCCGCCACGCGCCGGAGAAAATCGCGTTGTCCGGCACCCGCCCCTGCCGGCTCACCTATGGAACCAGCGGCCCGCCCGTCTTAGCGGCCACCATTCAAGATTTATTGCCGGTGCGCAAGATCCCGCGGATTGCCTGTGGCCGGGACACGCCGCTACTCCACATACTGGCGCCCAATCGCCGACCGGTACAAGTGACACAGGATTTGGCGGGGTTCTGGCACACCCATTATCCCGGCCTTCGCCAAGAGCTGAAACGGCGCTACCCGAAACACGCCTGGCCCGAACAACCGGGCTAACTACGGCGACGCCACTCGACTCGTCGGTCGACCTTGTGCCAGTCGCTTGCGATGGGTGGCGTTCAATACCTGCTTGCGCAGCCGCAACGCTTTGGGCGTCGCTTCGATATACTCGTCGTCCGCGATATACTCGATGGCCCGCTCGAGGGAGAGGTGCACCGGCGGTTCCAGCGGCGTGACCTTCCCTTCCCCCTGACTGCGCACATTGGAAAGTTGTTTGGTGCGGGTGGGATTGACGGGAAGGTCTTCCGCCCGCGCGTTTTCCCCGATAATCATCCCCTCATACACCTCATCGCCCGGCCCAATGAACAAGCGACCGCGGTTTTGCAGCGTTTCCAGGGCAAAGTAGGTGGCCTTGCCATACTCCATCGCCACCAGCGTGCCGGTATAGCGGGTGCGAATCGGTCCGGCGAACGGTGCATACTCCTTGAATAAATGCGACATCACCGCGCGTCCGCTGCTCAAGTTGACCAGGTCCGTCTCGAATCCGATCAAGCCGCGGGTGGGAATTATGGCGCTGATATGCACGCCGTGCGCGTGGTGCGTCATTGCCGCGATGATCCCCTTGCGTTCCGACAGATTCTGCATGATATCGCCCAGCACCTCATCCGGCGTCTCGATCCAGAGGGTTTCGAACGGCTCACACTTTTGGCCATTGACATGGCGCAAAATCACTTCCGGGCGGGCCACCAGCACTTCATACCCTTCCCGCCTCATGGTTTCCACCAGTACCGCGATCTGCATGGCGCCGCGCGCGCTGACGGCAAAGACGTTGGCCTGTTCCGTGTCGGTCACCTGCAACGAGATGTTGGTGTGCATCTCACGGAACAACCGTTCACGTAGCTGGCGCGTGGTTACGTATTTTCCGTCACGGCCTGCCAGGGGGCCGTCGTTGACGCAAAACTGCATTTGAATGGTTGGCGGATCCAGTTCCACGAATGGCAGGGGCTCGGCATCTTCCGCGCCCGCCAGCGTTTCGCCGATATCCACTTGATCGAAAGCCGCAATGCCCACGATATCGCCCGCCGTCGCCTGTGCGAATTCCGAGGAGTGGGTCCCGCTGAAGTGGAACAATTTCGTGATAGCACGCCGCTCGCGGGAGCCGTCCTTATGGATGCAGGTGATCATATCACCGGACCGCACCTGCCCCCCCAGAATCTTGCCGATGGCAATTCGTCCCACGTAGTCGGACCAGTCCAGGTTGCTGACCAGCATGGCAAAGGGGGCCGCCGGATCAGCGATCGGCGGCGGGATGTGCTTGATGACCGCGTCCAACAACGGTGTGGTATCCTTGCGTTCATCGTCCAGATCCGCCACGGCAAACCCCTCCTTGGCGCTGGCGTAGATGAACGGCGCGTTGAATTGTGCCTCCGACGCCTCCAGTTCCAGCAGTAATTCGAGCACTTGATCGTGCACCTTGTGCGGGTCGCTGTTCTCGCGATCGATTTTATTGATCACGATGATCGGCTTGAGTCCGTTTTCCATCGCCTTGCGCATCACAAAGCGGGTTTGGGCCTGCGGCCCTTCATAGGCGTCCACGACCAGCAGGACGCCGTCCACCATCTTCATGATCCGTTCCACTTCTCCGCCAAAATCGGCGTGGCCGGGCGTGTCGACAATGTTGATGATCGTGTCCCGGTAACGGACGGACGCATTCTTGGCCTTGATGGTGATGCCCTTCTCCCGTTCCAAATCCATCGAATCCATCACCCGCTCGGCCACCACCTGATTGGCGCGATAGGCCCCACCATCCCGCAGCAATTTATCCACCAGTGTGGTCTTGCCATGGTCGACATGCGCAATAATAGCTATATTTCGAATCGGTATCATAAACGTAAAGATTGCCGTCACTGGGATAGCGAGGGAGGGGGAATGTAGCGTATTTCCCGGTGGACGCAAGGCGAAAATAGACTCACCTGCTAGCTTGCAATGACGGGCCTGTTCCTTTAGGTTGCGTCTATAATTACATTGGAGAGGGGTTGATTATGAGCAGATCACAATTGTGGGGCATCGCCATGTTACGGTTAGGTGCCGTTCTTTTGATGACGGCTTGCCAAGCGCCGTCTCATCGGCTAGCGGCAGAAAGTCATGCATATCCCGATGCGACTTATCGGGGCGGATTTATGGACGAAGGCGCTATCCAGGTGAACCTTCAGTTCACGCTTGAGGATGGCATCGTGACCGCCGCCTCGTTCCGGCACTTGGTCGGCGCCGACCCCAACTACAACCTGGATACCGAAGAAGAGCCCTATCGCTCCGTCGTGGCACAATACGAAGAAGCCTTGCAGTATCTGGTCGGCAAACCGCTCAGCTACAGCCTATCGGACCTCTACGATCCCGGCCAGGTGGTGACCCTGGAGGTCGATGGCTATTCCGGCGCCACGATCCGGGCGAACAAAATAATTTCGTCGGTGCGCGATGCCCTGAATCGAGGCCCCTACCAGTGGTAGAGCAAACCAGGAATACATCCCCGGCTCCGGGGCAGACCCGGCCCTTCCACCTCATGACCAAGCCCGTGGGGCCCATCTGCAACCTGGACTGCACCTACTGTTTCTATCTGGAAAAGGAAAAGCTATTTGGGCGCACAGAGAAATTCCGGATGTCGGACGCATTGCTGGAGAAATATATCCGGGAATACATTCAGTCACAAAACAGCTCGGAAATCTCATTCGCCTGGCAAGGGGGCGAACCGACCCTGCTGGGAGTGGATTTTTTCCGCAAGGTAGTCGCCTTGCAAAAGGAATACGGCGATGGTCGCCCGATACAGAATGCGTTCCAAACCAATGGCACGCTGCTGGATGACGAATGGGGTGAATTCCTGGCCGACAGCGGGTTTCTGGTGGGGCTCAGTGTCGATGGCCCGGCGGAGCTGCACGACGCCTACCGCGTGGACAAACGGCAGCGTCCGACCTTTGACCGCGTGATGCGAGGCCTGGAATTCCTGCAGAAGCACAAGGTGGAGTACAACACCTTGACCGTCGTGAACCGCAAGAATTCGAAGCAACCGCTAAAGGTCTATCGCTTTCTCAAATCGATCGGGTCCACCTACCTGCAGTTTATCCCGCTCGTCGAACGCAAGGCCGATACCCAGGCGCAGGGTATGGGGCTGGATTTGGCTACACCGCCCGATCTCGACGACCCGACCGGCGAGTTCGCCATGGTAACGTCGTGGAGCGTGATCCCGGTGGCGTACGGTAAATTCCTTATCAAGATATTTAACGACTGGGTGAAGTCGGATGTGGGCCAGGTCTTCGTGCAAATCTTTGATGTGGCCTTGGGCAATTGGATGGGTTTGGGGTCCGGGTTGTGCGTCTTTGCCGAAAAATGCGGGCGCGCATTGGCGCTGGAACACAACGGGGACCTCTATTCCTGTGACCATTTTGTCTATCCGAAATACAAGCTGGGTAACCTGATGAACCAGTCACTGGGCGCCATGGTCGATTCCCCGCAGCAGACGAAGTTCGGTTCGGATAAGTTCGACACCCTGCCGCAATACTGTATTGAGTGCCCGGTCCGCTTTGCCTGCAACGGCGAATGCCCCAAGCACCGGTTCATCAAGACGCCGTCCGGCGAACCGGGGTTGAACTACCTGTGCGCCGGCTATAAACAGTTCTTCACCCATGTGGATCCCTACATGCGCACCATGGCGAATCTGCTGCAACAACGCCGACCTGCCGCCGACATCATGCCGCTGGCGCGTGAATGGAACGGCCGCCCGCCCAAGCAGGTTTAAGTCAATAGCGAGGCGCCTCGGTGCCGGATGCCAGGTAAGCGTCTTCCAGACGGTCACCTTCTCGAATCGCGCAGATGTCCACGCCATGGTCCAGTAGCATGGGGATCAAGCGGCGATTTATCGCCGCGCCGCCAAGCGGCTTGTCCTTTGGTCGGCAGCGGAGCCAACGGGTAGCCGGATTATACTGCAATTCCAATTCGGGAACAGTGGAGGCCAGCCTGTCCCAATCCGGTGCCGTCTCCCAGGTAACCGCGTAATACAGACATTGCTGGCTGCCGGTAATCTGTTCCAGCGGGCCTTGGCGTGTACAGCGGCCCGCTTGCAGGAAGACCACCTCATCACAGCACGCTTCAATCTCGTGCAGGTTATGCGAACTGATGACCAGCGTTTGCCCGGCCGGCTTGGCACGCAGGAAGCGGCGCATATTGACCACTTCGGCCGGATCCAGCCCGCTCAACGGCTCATCCAGCAGCACCAGTTCCGGGTTCCCAATAAAACACTGTGCGATCATTACCCGTTTGCGCATGCCGTGCGAGAGACTGCGCAGCGGGGCCTCGGCGCGGTCCATCAAGTGCACCGCATCCAGCAACCTCTCCGCCGTCTTGACCGCCGCGCGGCGGGCCAACCCCTGCAATTCACCATAGAACGTCAGCAGCTCACGCGGTCGGGCCTCGGCCGGCAGCAGGGCATCTTGTGGCAGCAAGGTCA
>SLLF01000011.1 GCA_007134175.1 Kiritimatiellia bacterium
CCCCACACGATCACCCGTGAGACGTCTCAACAGGCAGCACAACCCGCGTGTCCCGAAGGTCGGATACCGCATATGCAACTCGTCCAAATGGCGCATGAGCACGTCGTCCGTGGCCGACGTCTTGGGTTCCGGGGGAGTCAACCGGTTCCGGTTGACCCCCAGCAGCGCGCACTGCCGACGAACAGACAGCTGGGGATGGGAGGAATCCACCATGGACTTCCTCACGGATCGATCCCCAGCTGCACGCACTTTTTTTCCAGGAACTCCTTCTCGATCACTAGCTGCCCCACCTTGCGCTCCAGTCGCTCCACGCCCTTCTCCATGGCCTGCCGCTCATGGTCCGGCGCGTTCTTGCGCTCAAAGAGCTCTGGGGCTCCTTTAACCAGATCCGCCTTCCAGGTCGCGACCTGCGTCGGGTGCAGGTTGTTCTCCGCTGCAATTTCCGCCACGGTCTTGACCCCTCGCACGGCCTCCATGGCGACACGGGCTTTGAAGGTGGCACTATGATTTCGTCTCGGCTTCTTCATCGGTTCTCCTTTCGGTCTACTGTTGTACCGGGAGAACCCAAACCTGTCTAATTATCCAACACAAAATGGCTCCGTTTTACGGGACCACCGCTCACGGCACCTGCACAACCGGGTAACAAGCACGGCCTGCCCTTTGTTTACAGGCCCATGCGTACCTTTTCTGCTGATATTTAGTGTTGCGTTTCCGCCAATTGTCGCTAAGCTCACATCGAATTGACTTGGCTGGGCGGATGAGCCGTCTGGCGACTATGTCAATGGGAAACCTAGAGGAAAGGAATACCCCATGGCGAAAGCGAAGACGAAAACACAAATCATCGCGGAGTTGGCCGAAGCTGGCGACGTAACCAAGAAGCAGGCAGCGGCCATTCTTGAAAACCTAGTGGCCCAGGCCTACAAGGGTGCCAAGGATGGATTTACCATTCCCGGCGTCGGCAAACTGGTCGTCGTAAAACGTAAAGCACGGATGGGACGTAATCCGGCAACGGGTGAATCGATTAAGATCCCCGCCAAGAAGGTGTTGAAGTTCCGTATTGCCAAGGCAGCAAAAGACGCCATTCTGTAACCATCAGTCAAATTGAGCTCAATGAAAATCGCGGTCCTTGCGGCCGCGATTTTTTTTGCATGGCTCCCCGGGGTACGCTAGGCTGGCACCATGGAACAACAACCTATTAGCCAATGTATCGCGCAGGCGAAACGTCCACTGCTTTCCTATGAATTCTTCCCGCCCAAAGACGAGGCCGGCATGCAGGTACTGCAGCTTGTCGCCGACTCGCTTCGGTCCACCGCGCCCGATTTTGTGACCGTCACCTACGGCGCTGGCGGCACTACGCGCAGTCAAACGTTGCGCGTCTGCAAATTGCTCACGGAAACCGGATTTGCCCCCGTGGTGCATCACCTCACCTGCGTGGGGGCGACCAAGCCCGAGTTAGCGCAATCCATTTCAACCATATATGAGCTCGGACTGCGCAATATCATGGCCCTGCGTGGCGACCCGCCCCGCGGCGAAACCCAGTTTCGCCGCCCGGCTAACGGGTTGGCGTATGCGGTTGAGTTGATCCGCTTGATCAAGCGCCAATTCCCCGATATGTGCTGCGGGGTGGCGGGCTATCCCGAGGTTCATCCGGAAGCGCTGTCGCCCGAATCGGACTTGCTGTACCTTAAAGACAAGCTGGACGCCGGCGGGGCTTTCGTGACCACCCAGCTCTTCTATGATAATGCCGTCTTTTTCCGTTTTGAGCGTCAATGCCGGCAATGGGGCATCCGCGCCCCGATCATCCCAGGGCTACTCCCCGCCAGCTCGCTTAGCCAACTGCGCCGCATGGCCACGCTCTGCCGTGCGACTCTGCCGAACACATTGGTACGCGCTATGGAAAAGTGCGGTAACGATGCCGCAGGCGTCGAGCAAGTCGGGCTGGACTGGACGATGCGGCAAATTGAAGGACTGCTGGATCACGGGGTGCCGGGTGTCCATCTCTATATTCTCAACCGTGCCAAATTCGCACTTGCCCCCGCGCTGCAGGCCTGCTTCGATCGGCGCCCCGCTCACTGAAAGGCGAATCGCCGGCGCCCGGGAGCAGCGCAATGGCCAAGGTGGTTTAAAAAACAGATCCCCGGCCGTACACGTCGCCGACGCGCCATTCCTGCATGTGACCGGAAGGCCTGCGACTACTCGGCCACCTGCAAAAAGAAGTCCATTTGTTCATCGGTCCCGATGGTGACGCGCAGGTGCTGAGCGGTGCGAGGTCCGGGGAAATACCTCACCAGCACCCCCTGTGCGCGCCAAGTCGCAAAGCAATCCGGCGCCGATCGGCCGGTCGGCGGCTGAATCCAGAGGAAATTGGTCTGCGAGGAAGCCACCGTGTAACCGCGCAAACGCAGTGCGCTCGCTACCCGGTCCCGGGTCGCCGTGATCCGCGCGACGATCTTACGCAAGTAGGCTTGGTCCTCCATGGCCGCCTGTCCCAGCATTTGGGTAAGGCGATCAATATTATAGGCATCTTTGACCTTGAACAACGCCGCAATCACGTCTGGATGGCCCAAGGCGTAACCAAGCCGTATCCCGGCTAGGGCATAGGACTTGGAAAAGGTGCGGCACACCAGCACATTGGGACGGGTCCAGGCCCACTCGCCCCCCTGTTCGGCAGCAAAGTCCACATAGGCCTCGTCGAGCACGATGACCCCTCGGGAGCGGTCGGCGTACTCCGTGACCTGTGCCAAGGGCGCACCGAGGCTGGTAGGTGCGTTCGGATTAGTCCAGTAAAATACCGGGACATCGTACTCCTCCGGGATGGCCGGCACAGTGAAATCATCCGCCAAGGGCAAGGGCGCCACTGGCTTGTCAGCGGCCGCGGCCAACACTGGATAGAGCGAATAGGACGGGTCAAAATAGCCCACACGACCCCGATCCGGACAGAAGGCGCGCAGGCACAGCTGCAGGATCTCATCGGATCCATTGCCACAGAACACCTGATCGACGGCACATCCATGCACAAGGGCGATCGCGGCGCGCAATTCGCGACACACCGGGTCAGGATAAAGGCGTAGCGAAGCCGCATCCACCGATTTCAGCAGATGGCCCACCGCTGGCGCAGGCGGATAAGGGTTCTCGTTGGTATTCAGCTTGATAACCTGTGGGTCATCCGGCTGTTCCCCAGGGATATAGGCTGACAAGCATCGCACATTAGGCCGGATACGATCATTCATTAGCGGTTGAACCTCAGTTGACCTGAGCGCACGTGACCGTCCAAGCCCTCCACGCGCCCGAAGGCTTCGATTACGGGCATGGCTTCCTTCAGGTCGGCGCTTGTAAAGGCCATCACGCTCATGCGGCGCAGGAAGTCGTTGACCGTCAGGCCGGAAAACAATGCGGCCGCGCCGCCTGTAGGTAAGACATGACTCGGACCGGCTACATAGTCCCCCGCGCATTCCGGCGTCCAGGGCCCTACAAAGATCGCACCGGCACAACGCACCTTGCGCAGCCAGGACCGTGGCTGGTGCACCAACAACTCAAAATGTTCCGGGGCGAACCGATTGATTAACTCCATGCCGTGATCCAGATTTTCCACGGTAACCAGCAGCGTGCCTTTGCGCAGCACTTGGTAGATAGCCGCCTGACGCGAGAGCGGCTGTGCCTGGCGCAGCAGTTCAGCCGCGACCGCGGCTGCCAGCTGGCGCGAGGTGGTCACCAGCAGCACTTTTTCCTGGCCGGTTCCGTGTTCGGCTTGTGAAAGAAGATCGGCGGCCACTTGGTCCGGCATCGCAGAGGCGTCCGCTAAAATGGCAATCTCGCTCGGGCCGGCAACACCATCCAGTGCGACATCGCCATAGACCAGCTTTTTGGCGGCGGTGACATACGGGCCGCCAGGTCCCACAATCTTCTGAACACGCTTTATGCTCCGTGTCCCGTAGGCCATGGCCCCGATGGCTTGAATCCCGCCCACGCGGTATATTTCCGTTGCGCCTGCCAGATCCAACGCATACAGCAAAAAGGGGTCGCAGCGTCCCTGTTTATCGGCCGGCGTGCAGGCCACAATTTCCGGTACTCCTGCGGTTCGTGCAAGCGCGACAGTCATCAACGCCGTCGACGCCAAGGGCGCGGCACCACCGGGGATATAGGCGCCGACGCGATCAAACGGGACGAATTGTTCGCCGAGCACGCCCCCCTTGGGGCTAGACATCGTCCAATCCTTGCTCATTCCTTGCTTGGCAAAACGTACTATCCGGCGGCACGCTTCGGACGCGGCCAAACGGAATTCACGGTCCACCTGTTCACGGGCGGCCTGGATTTCGCCAGAGGAAACGCGTAGCTGCTTTGCTTGCAGTGCCGTTCCGTCAAACTCGTTAATAAAGCGCAGCACCGCAGGATCGCCTGCCTGCTTGATCGCCGCCAAGACCGTTCGTGCCAACGCCTCCGCGGAAGGGTCAATGGCTGGACGCTTCAAGAAGCGGGTCACAGCCGCGACCGCCTTATCCGGATGCCAGTGGACCACCGCAATGCGCGGCGGCTTCTTATCTACTCTCGGGATCATATGCTTTACTCCATGGTTCAAGCGTCTCCGGGCCTCGACCGATGCAGGCGCGGCAACGACTCACGTCTTGACGGACTCATTCAATACGCCACAGCGCGGGCAGCGGGCCAAGGGCACATCGCGTGCGTCAAGATACACGTGTTCACAGACCTGGCAACGATAAATGCGGTTGCGTTGGCGGGTCAATTGGGGAGGATGGGCGCGGAACATGTAATATCCCCAGCATACCAGTACCACCCAAAGTGTCGTCAGCATGGGAATGAGCACAACCTGCGATAGTGTCACGCTCACGGGGGTTCCTCTATGTGACGCCGGGCCGCCATTCCGGCATATTCGATTTCGACGCGCACCCAATCCCTTGTTTCGCTGACCGTCCAGCGCCACCTCAGCGCGGACTGCAATAACAACGCATTCACGTCCGGATCATCCGTCCGTTGATCCAGCAAGGCCTCCGTCACAACGCCGTATTCATTGACACGCAACGCCAGAACGGCTGTCCAAGCCACACGGCCCCAAGTTCCGCGCTCTTCGGGCCAAGTCAATTGTTCCATCAAGCGGCCCGAAGCTGGATCAACCCGATTAATGCGCGGTATTGGCGGTTCAGCGGTCGTCGGCCTCGACCGGCGTTGCAAGCCGTCTACGGCCGGCCACTCCAATGGTTGCCGCCAATAGGCCACCTCCGGCGAATAGACAGCGGGCGGGGCACGCCGCTCCGCTACCGAGGGCCGGGGCCAGGTGAGATCGACAACAGGGGGACGATCAACGGGTGGACGCATGGGCACCCGCTCCTGCAGCAGCAAACGACTGAACCCGTAGGCCCGTGGAAGTCCGAAACCTTCCGGGGAACGCCATTCATTGGCATAATACCAGGCGGTCATTTCCGATGCATCATCCTTATGCAACACGCGCCACGGAGTCGGGCTGGCAGTGGCCGGCTCGGGGTGGCGCCATTGGTAGTTGAGCGTATAAAACCACACCGCGTGAAAGGCCACGGCCGCACTTAACGCCCCCAGCCATTTCCAGGGATTCCGGCGCCGACGACGCCCTGATCGGCCCGTCATCAAGGCGACTCCCGCCGTTCTGCCGGCTGGGTGGCCCACCACACGGTCTGGTAGCCCGCCCCGCGCGCTAACTGATAGAGTTCAAGCAGCATTTCCTGCGTCACACGACGGTCCGCCTGGATGACCAGATCGGACACCTGTTCGCGACGGCGCGCCCGCTCCATCTTCGTCGCCCATTCATGACGCGGCACCCGCTGATCCTGAAAAAATACCCACCCATCAGCCGTCACGGTGAGTATGACAAAATCGGACGGCACCCCGGCGGTAAACTCCGCGACCGGCAACTCCAATGGCAGCGCCGGACGCAGGGTCCACGCGCTGTTCAACCATGCGAACGCCCCCAGCAGCAGTACCAGATCCATCAGCGGCACGCTCCCGATCACGGTTCGACTCTGTCGCAGACGATGGCGATAACGCCGACGCACAAAAGAAACAGGGCGCGGACTGGCGGTAGCCGGTGCCCGGATCACGACTCTGCCACCTCCACCGGTACCGCCGGTTTAGTAAGAAAGCGCAACACATCGACCGATGCCCGCTCCATATCCAACAGGATCTGCTCCAAGCGGTGCACCAGAAAATGATAGCCGGCAAAGGCAGGAATAGCCACGGCGAGCCCCGCTGCCGTAGTCAGCAGGGCCTGCCATAAGCCGCCGGCTACGTCGCCGGCCTGCACCAATGGGGCCCGTTGCTGGGCTTGCATCAAGGCCTCGATCAACCCGAGGATAGTGCCGAGCAGGCCAAGCAACGGGGTGAGTTGAGCGATTAGTGCCAGCAGAGGAAGATTCCTCTCGAGCCGCGGAATCTCAGCTAAACCGGCGCTCTCAATGGTCTGCTGAATCTCGTGGTGGTCCCCCGTGCCTTGCAAGATGGCCGCCCGCGCAATGTGCGCTACCGGACCGGGCGTTTCTTCACAAATACTGACCGCCTCCACAACATTACGGCGTCGCAGCACGTTGAAGATCCCTTCCAGAAAATCAGCCGCATCAATCTGGGCCCGGTGAAAATGAAACAGTCGCTCCAAAAACACGACGACCGCCAGCACGCTAGCCCCGGCGATGACCCACATCAGCAGACCGCCCTGCCCCATGACATCAAGCATGATTATTTACTCCTTCTCTTTCCGTGCGAATCCGCTCGATCCGGGTTTGCGCATCTGGTGCGGCAACTACCTCTGCATCCACCACCCGCTGCAGAATGCGAATCGCAGCGGACCAATCTCCGCGGGCCTCTTTCAATGCGGCGGCGGCGAATGCCGCTCGCGTAAACCACTGGGTGTTCTCCGCGCCTCGTGTCGCGACCCCGTTCACATAGGCATAGGTCACCCGCAGGTAATGCTCCAGCGCTTCTTCAACTTGATCCAATTGCTCCAATGTCCGGCCAACCTTGAACTCCGCCTGCCCACGCAGCGACTCCGGCGCATCCTCGCTTTCCATTACGGTGCGATACGCCTGCAAGGCCTCCTGCCAGCGGGCAGGATCCTCGTGCCCCAACATAAAATGGCAATCCCCTTTGCGGCCCCAGGCGCGATACCGCAAATCGGCATGCACCGGACGCCGGATAACCTCGTCGAATGCCAGAATAGCTCCAGCGTATTCACCCAGTTGGACCAGGGCATCTCCTTGGGCAAAACGGGTAGGCACTAGCTGCGCACTCTGGGGATAGTCGGTGGCGAGCCGATTAAAATACTCCATAGCCCGCAGGAAAGCTTCTTGCTCCATCGCGGCCCGACCGGCCCAGTAGAGCGCGACATCGCTGCGCTGACCACTATCGACAATCGCGGCGAATTTCTGTTCCGCCGCCGCAAATTCCCCCTCGTTAAAGTGATACGACGCTACCCAGAACAGCACATCGGGCTGCCAGGCAGAGCCGGGATAGCGCTCGATAAAATCCCGCGCCACCGCCAGTGCGCGCGACCCGTATCCCAGCAGGTAGAGGCACCAGCCCCGCATGTAATAGGCCTGCTCCATACTTTCGCTTTCCGGAAACGACTCAACAACGCGTTCGAAATCAGCCAGCGCTTCCTCAAACAGGCCCAAGCGATAACGGGTCAATCCGCGGCGGTGCAACGCCTGGGAATACCACTCCCCGTGCGGATACGTTTGTATCATCCGGCTGTAGGCGCGGATGGCGCGCTCCCATTCACCCTGCTCTTCCTGCAAATGGGCTATCCGCATCGCGGCTTTCGCGGCATAGCGGCTCCCGGGAAACGCATCCTCCAGCGCCCGGAATTCCTGCATGGCCTCATCCAACGCGCCGGTACGCGCCAGGCACTCGGCCGCCTGAAACAAGGCACGCGGCATTAGGGTACTGCCCGGAAACACGCGCGGAATCAGCAAATATTCTTCACGAGCCCGCTTGTAATTAGCGGCGGCAAAGAACGCATCGCCCATCTTGAACAAGGCCTGCTGCCGCTCCATGATGCCCGGATGCGACTGGTAGGCCGCCTCGAACGCCTCGGCCGCTTCGACCGGTCGGCGCAGCCCAAGCAAACTCCACGCGCGCCCTAACCAGGCGTTGGCCCGGCCGACTTCGTCGTCGAAGGCCTCCAAATAGTCTTGAAACGCCTCGAGGGCGTCCCGGTATCGCTCTTGATCCAGCAAGGCCTCGGCCAATTCAAGTTGGGCCATACGCGCCAGTTCGTGGGCCGGCAACGCCGCAACGGTTTCCCGAAGTAGTTCAGTGCCCGCATCCCACTCGTTCAATCTGAAATGCGCGCGGGCCTGCAGCAGATGGCCGCGATGGCGTACCGCCGCCGTACGGGCCCGGGACCGGGCCGCGGCCAGTGCGGCCAGTACCTGGCCCCAATCCTCGGATTCCTCAGCCAAGAGCGCCAGCCCGAAGCCCGCCTCCGCAGCCCAATCCGATGCGTCCGGTTCGCCATCGATGACGGCCGTCAACCAAGCACGGGCCTCTTCCTGTTCACCAGCCGCTACCGCAGCGGTTCCCAGCCAGAGACGGGCGACTTGTGCCGCCGGGGTCTCTGGATAATCATCAATCACACGGTGCAAGTGGGCATGCGCCGCATCATGCCGGCCCAGGTCCACCAAGGCGGCGGCCATATCCACACGATTAGCCGCATGCGCGTTGGCCCAATCATCGAATCCCGACTCGTACTGCTGGAAATAAACCAATGCGGCCTCCGCGTCACCCAAGGCGGAATGGGCCCGTCCGGCCATGCGTAACCGCTGAGCGGCTTCGCGCTGACCGAGCACCCCCGCATCTAGCGCCTGAAGCTCGACCAGCGCATCGCTATAATGGCCTTGCGCATAGTGTGCGCGTGCCAACCAAAAGCGGTAGATCGAGCGCCATTCCGCACGTTCATCAGCCTCCATTTCCCTGACCAGCAAGGCGGACAAGGACCCAAAGTCGCCCAGACGATAAAGGGCCCGCGCCAACCAGAGGACCGACTCGGTGCGCTGTCCGGTCGCGCGGGCCCGGCCCAACGCCTTTTCGAAAAAATCGCGGGCCGCGCGATACAATCCATCCTCATAAGCCGCCGAACCAGCCGCCATCTCACGCGCCCAAGCCCGCTCACGTCGCGTTTGAGGCACCTCGCCAGCCAGTACATGGGCGCCAACCAGAGACCACCCCATCCACCCGTACAACCACAGGCGAATCATCAGGCGACCAGGTCGATATCGATGCCGCTTGTGCGGCAATGGTTTCAGGCCCCTCATGGTATCCTCGTCACTGGCCATCCCGCGAACGCCGAGCCGCGCTGGCACGGGTGAGCCGTTCGCGTTCGCGACCGGTCAAACTGTTCATCCCTTCACGCGCAATCTTGTCCAGAATCCGGTCAACATCCGCATCCGCGCCGTCGAGCGCATCTTCCCGGTGCAACACCCGCCACGACGCCGCGCGACCGGTTCCACGGCCTCCTCGCCGAATCCGAATGCGTAAACCACCTTTTTTGAACACCGCAAACACAAAAAGATAGCCGGCTAATAGTCCGGACAAGTGTGCCGAATGGGCGATACGGTTGCTCACTTCGGCCGTCATCAGCAGGAACTCGATTCCACCCAATACCGCGGCCAGCACCCAGGCCCGCAGCGTCACCGGGAGGATAAAGAAAACCAGGACGGTGATGTACCGCTGGGGAAAGAGGGCGACGTAG
>SLLF01000313.1 GCA_007134175.1 Kiritimatiellia bacterium
GCCACCTCCGCCGGAGATACGCGAAGTGGTGGTGGAAGTCCCGGTGGAACCTTCGCCACCTGAACCGCGTTATGATCTGCACGAGGCGGCACGTCGCGGGGCCTTGGACGATCTCAAGTTGCATCACGCGGCCGGGGTGGATTTAGAAGCAACTGCGCCGCGACGTGGCTACACACCGCTCCATGAAGCGGCGGCCGCCGGCCGGGTGACGGCGGTGGCTTGGTTGCTGGAGCAGGGGGTCTCGGTTGAACCACAGGCCCCGGATGGTTTGACGCCGTTGTTGCTGGCCGAAGCGGGCGGACACACGGCGGTGGTCTACCTGTTGCGTGCTTTCGGGGCGGCCACGATTGAGGAGGAGGAAGACGAATTCGAAGAGCTGGCGGAACCGGAGGAAGAACCGCCGGTCGATGAGCTTCCCCCCGGCTGGGCGGAGATGGATTTCCGCACCTGGACCAGTGCGGCGGGGCAGCGAGTGGAAGCGGCCTTTATCGAGATGCGGCGTGATATCGTGACGCTGGGTGCGCGCGACGGACGGGTCTCCCACGTGCCACTAAACCAGTTCAGCCGCGAGGACCAGATCCGAATTCAGGAATTGGCGGGCGCGGATCGCCCAACCGTGCGCCGGGCCGAGTCCGCTGGCGGGACGACGGGCCTAAACCGCGTCACGCCCGGTTTTGGCCGCGAATGTGAGCGGGTCTTGCTGAGTGCCATCAGTCAGTCGCGTCAGGAGATTCTGATGGCCATTTACACCTTTACCCGTGCCGAAATCGAGCAAGCCCTGATCCGGGCTGCCCGTCGCGGCGTCAGCGTGCAGGTGAAATACGATGCCAAGCAGATTGATACCAGCCGCATGGGGGAGGTCATTGATAACCTGGAGTCAAATGGTGTGACGACGATCCCGGTCACCCTTTCCGGCCGGTTTGCCTCCATGCATCATAAATTTGCCGTGATTGACCGCACGCAGGTTTTCACCGGCTCGTTCAATTTCACCGTCATGGCCGTGACCGAAAATTACGAGAACTGCGTATTGATCGAGTCCGCCCCGCTGGCGCGTGATTTCCGGCGTGAATTCGACCGCATTCGGGACCGTTAAGTCCGTCTGATGCCTGCCACCAAGATCAGTTTGTATCAGCAGGTTGCCGACACGCTGCGGGAGCAGATCCTGGCGGGGGACTGGTCGCCGGGGGATCTGTTCCCGACCGAAGCCGCGTTGGGGAAACGTTTCAACGTGTCGCGCATTACGATTCGGCAGGCCTTGGCGATACTGGACGAGGAGGGGCTGATTGTTCGCCTGCGAGGCAGTGGCACCTATGTCAGCGAGCAACCCACCCGGCGCATTCCGCTGCAGATCGATTATGGCGGCAGCATGCGCACCCATGCGCCCCGCGTGACCCGGCGATTGCTGGATCGGCAGTGGACAACGGCGACGACGACGCACGCACCGCTGCTGGGTGTGCCGCCGGGCGACCGGCTACTGCGGGTGGAGCGCGTTGATCGTGTGGGGGCGGATGCGGTGGCCTATGACCAGGGCTTTATCCCGGCAACCTATGCGCAGCACCTGTCGCGACGCGACTTGGTGTGTGTGGACTTCCTCCGCATCTGGTCCCGGCGCATGGGGGAACGAATTTGCGAATGCCGTCAGACGGTGGATGCCGTGGCGTGCCCGTCCGCGGTGGGGGCCATGCTGGCGTTAAGACGAGGTGCCCCTGTGTTGCGCAGCACGGAAATCTATCGGGTTGCAGCCGGACCGGCCGGCCTGTTTATCAGTTACTATCATCCTGATCATATTTCGATTAACGCGGCCTACCAGTGGGATCGTCCTTGACAGGTCCGCCAGCGGCCGGCTAAGTTGTTATGACAAATTATGCCATGGGTGTAGCGACGTTATGAACGACCAACAACGACAGCAGAGCGAAAGCACGGGGCGGCCGGGCTCGTTTCTTTGTAGTGAGGAACATGTGCCGCAGCGGGCGCGCTTCCCGGTTATTGATGCCCACAACCATCTATGGGCCAACTGGGAGGGGGTGGACGCCGTCGTGCGCGTGATGGACGCCGTCGGCGTGGTGGCCTACTGCGACTTGACGGCCAATCTGGAACTGGCTTGGGTGGAGCGCGGCTATGCCTTTGAGGTGCGGCCATTCGACGATTTTCTTAAACATGCTGTACAGCGTTATCCCGGCCGCTTCTACGGCTTTACTATGGCGCGTTTCGCACATCCGGTCGGTAAACCGTTGTTTACAGATCACCGTCGATTCGTGGCGGAGTGCATTGAGATGTTGCAGCAACATGTGGTGCAGGGTGCGCGCGGTCTCAAGTTGCTGAAGGAGTTGGGGCTGCACTATGTGGATGGCGAGGGCCGACTGATCACTGCGGATGATCCGCGGCTCGCACCGATCTGGGCCGAGTGTGCGCGGATGCAAATTCCGGTGCTGATTCATCAGGCTGATCCCTACGGATTCTTTCAGCCTGTGCAGCCGGAAAATGAACATTACTCCACGCTGTTGAAGTATCCATCGTGGAGCTTCTGCGATGCACGTTATCCATCGTTTGAAACGCTGCAACACCATTATCGCAACCTGGTGCGCCGGAATCCCGATACCACATTCCTGTTGCCGCACATGGCAAACTGGCCGGAAAAGCTGACCTATGTCGGCGACTGGCTGGACGAGTGCCCGAACGCCTATTGCGATTTTTCCGCCCGGATCGATGAGCTGGGGCGTCAGCCTTATTCGGCGCGTGACTTCCTTATTCGCTATCAGGACCGGATTTATTTCGGGACGGATATGCCGGCGTCGGAAGCGATGTACCGCTGCTATTTCCGTTTTCTCGAAACGTATGACGAGGACTTTATACCACCGGATTACGACGGGACATTCGGGCGTCATCGCTGGCGCATTCACGGGCTGGGATTACCGGACGAGGTATTGCGCAAGCTCTACCATGAAAACGCTTTGAAACTAGTTCCCGGCTTGGCGCGGGATGTCGGGGATCGAATCAAAACCACCAAACAGGAGAAATGAGCATGATCAAGTCGAAGGTAGGATTTGTCGTCTACGGGGTACACAAGGACGGGCTGCAGGACCCGATGGGGACACCGTTCATCGACGATAAACTCATTGCGCAGTCCAAGGGGGCACTGCGCAAGGCCGGTTTAGAACTGGTGGAGTACGATCTAGTGGTCGCCTCCAAGGCGGAGGCGCGGGATTGCCTGAACCACTTTAAGAAGCAGGACGACGTGGATGGGTTGGTGTTGTTTTCCGGCACGTGGGTTTGGGCGGCGCATCTGCTGGGACCGTTGCGCGACTATGCGGCCACCGGCAAAAGCCTGCTGGTCTGGACGCACCCCGGCTCGCAGGGTTGGCGGCCGGTCGGTGGTCTGGTACTGCACGGGGCCTTGATGGAAATTGGCGTACCGCATCGTTTCGTCTACGGCGCGGCCAACGACCGGTCGGCGGTGGAAAAGGTGACCGCCTGGTGCCGCGCCTCCGCCTTGAAGCAGCAGCTCAACTGCGCCACTTTCGGTGTATTGGGTGGTCGCGGCATGGGCCAGAGCTGTGGCGTGGCCGATCCGTCGCAATGGATGAAACAGTTCGGCGTGGATTTGGATTCCCGTGACACGACTGCGCTGATTGAAACGGCCAATGCGGTCAGTCCGGCTGAATTAAAGGCGGCCCGCAAGCGCATCCAGCCCCTCTTTGCGGAGCGCATTCCGGGCGGCACCACGGCGGACCGCTCCATTCGGCTTTACCTGGCGCTGCGGAAGATGGTGCAGGCGGAGGGCTGGACCGGCTATGCCATCCAGTCGTTTCCCGGCCTCGGCGACACCTACAGCGCCACCTGCTTTGCCCAGAGCATGATGTTGAACGACCGGGTTGCGGCGGCCACCTTGAGTGATTTCAATACGCTACTGACCGTGATCGCCCTCAACGCGTTCAGTCCGGATCCGGTCTACTACGGCGATTTGCAGCATATCGACAAGAAGAAGCGCGAGATCAAGATCATCGGCGACGGGGCTTGTCCGCCTGCCCTGGCCGGTAAAGCCGGACCAGCCGGGTTTGCGGAGCACGGTATTCCCACGGAAGGCGAGGCGGGCGGATTGTCTGTTAAATTAGTCTGTAAACCGGGACCCGGCGTATTGGCACGGGTCGGACGGCGTGACGGCGCATTCGAGATGGTGGTGTGTCGGGCCACGGTGTTCGAGCCCCCCAGGAATGTGTTAAAGAAGCGGCAGTTGGAGTGCGGTATTCCCTTCTGGCCCCACGCCTTTGTCAAGGCGGAAGCCGACATGGACGCGCTGGTGGAGAACTGGAACAACGAATACGCGGTACTCGGTTATGGTGCGCATCTGTACGAGGAGTTGCTGGCGTTCGGGGAGCAGACGGGTATCAAGATGATCGCCCTGTGAGCCGATTCGCGGGGCCACGCCAAGCGTGCCGCGACTCGCGGGTGACATGTAGAAAGGAGAGTAAGAATGCCGCTGATTACCGGCAGAGACCATGTGCAGGATATCTATACCGAGGCCGCAGAGCGGCACTGGGTGCTGCCCGCCTTTAACGCGGAGAACCTAACCAGTACGGAAGCCATTCTGGCCGCCGCCCACGAGTTCGGGCAACGTAGCGGGCAGCCCGATTTGCCGATTATCGTCGGCATTACGCGCGCCTACGCCCACCGGCCCCAGGCGGTCTTTTATACGCACACCCGGAATGCGCGGGTTGGATTGGATCTATTCATGGCGGACTTGCGGGTCTTGACCCAGCCCGGTTCTCCGTTTGCCGACTTGCGGGTAATGGTCCATCTCGATCATATCCAGTGGGACGATGACCGGGACCTGCTGGCTAACGACGATGTGGGCAACTATTCCTCGATCATGTACGATGCTTCGGCGCTACCGTTGGAGGATAACATCCGGCGCACTCGTGCGTTTGTGGAACGGTACAGGGAGCGGCTGTTAATCGAAGGGGCCTGCGACGAGATCGGCGAGTCCTCACGCGGCGTTTCCGTGGCCCTCGCCACGCCGGAAATGGCGGAGCGCTATTTCAAGGAAACCGGCGTGGACATCATCGTGCCCAATCTCGGGACGGAGCACCGGGCGGGTGCGGCGGCGTTGACTTATCGCGACGACTTGGCGCGTGCCATCCACGACCGGATCGGCCCGCGGATTTGTCTGCACGGATCGTCCTCCGTGCCGCCTGACCAGCTGGACCGGTTGTTCGCGGACGGCGTGTGCAAGGTCAATCTCTGGACCGCGCTGGAACGGGACAGTACGCCGGTGTTGTTCGAGGAGCTGTTGCGCCATGCGGACGGGGCCGTCGGTCCGAAACAGGTAGCGGCGTGGAAAGCGAGCGGATGGCTGGGCCATCAGGTGCCCGGCCAGGGTGCGTTGTCCCTTGACTATTGCACCACGACCTATCGACAACAGGTGGTGTTCAACGTCATGAAGCAGATCGTCGGGGCCTTTCTGCAAAGGTGGTACCGATGAGTGCTTATCTCGGCATTGATATCGGTACCAGCGCTTGCAAAGTAGCGGCGTTTGACGACGCCGGGGCGATGGTGGCCTTTGCCACGGGTGAATACGATCTGCTGACAGATGCGGATGGCGCTGCCGAATTGGACGCGGCCGAGGTGTTGCGTGTCTGTCGCGACGCTGTGCGTGACGTAGCGAAACAAGGCCCGCCCATCGCGGCGTTGGGGATCACTAGTCAAGGTGAAGCGTTCACCGCGGTAACCCAAGACGGAAGACTGCTGAATCGGGCCATGGTTTCCTCGGACACCCGCTCGCGGTCGTATGTGGAAGCGGGCATTCCGGGTCTGGACCCGGCGCACTTGTATCAGATTACCGGCCACACGCCGCATCCCATGTTTACCTTGTACAAGTTGGCTTGGTTGCGGGATAACCGTCCGGACATTTGGCGTGCCGCGGATCAGTTCCTCTGTTTTGAGGATCTGGTGCAATGGCGACTGGGTCTTGATCCGGCCATGGGGTGGCCGTTGGCGGCGCGCACCATGTTGTTCAACATCCGGCAAGGGCGGTGGGATCCCGACATTCTCGCGGCGCTTGGACTGGGGGCCGATCGGTTAGCGCGTCCGTTGGCGTCGGGCACTGTGGCTGGCGTTGTTCCGTCGGCGATCGCGGCGGACTGGGGTTTGCCGGAAGGGGTGCCCGTGGTGACCGGGGGCCACGACCAGGCGTGCGGTGCGCTGGGGGCCGGGGCCATTGAGCCGGGTAGTGCGATGTATGCCACCGGCACGGTGGAATGCATCACGCCTGCGTTTGCGGAGCCGGTATTTTCCGACCGCTTGATGCAGCACAATCTCTGCACCTATCATCATGCGGCCCCGAACCGCTACGCCACGGTGGCCTTCAGCCTTACCGGCGGCAATGCACTTAAGTGGTTCCGGAACGAATTTGGGCAGGAAGAGGTCCGGGCGGCCGCTGCCGGCGGGGCCAACGCCTACGACCGCCTAATCGAGCTCGCCGGTACGGAACCCTCGCCGTTGCTGTGTTTGCCTTATCTCACGCCGTCCGGCACACCCTATTTTGATGCGGACACGCCGGGCGCTTTTCTGGGATTTCGACTGACCACGACGCGGGGGGATATGGTGCGGGCGCTACTGGAGGGTATTGCCTTCGAAATGCGCCTGAACTTGGCATTGCTGGAGGAGGCGGGATATCCGGTACATACCTTATATGCCGTCGGTGGTGGAGCCCGGTCGCGGGAATGGACGCAGTTGAAGGCGGATGTGATTGGGCGGCCGATCCATACCCTAGACGTCACCGAAGCCGGGTGCCGCGGGGTAGCCATGCTGGCTGGTGCGGCCGTTACCGAACGACCGCTGGCCCCCATGGCGCAGGCCTGGGTCAAGATCACCGATTCGGTTCAGCCCCACGCCGCACACGCCGCCGTTTATGATCGCCGTTTCGCGGCCTATCAGCAGGGTTATCAAGCCGTTCGGCAGGTACCGGCATTCGGCATTCCGGGTGTGTCGTAGATCCCAGACGCCAACGGCTTTGGTTTGCGCAGGTCATCTCCGTTAGGTTAGCATGCGGTATGTATTGTTATGGAAGGAATGAACCGGTTACGGAGGGCGCAGGGGTCCCGTTGACGCATGAGGTGCTGGCACCTCGGTCGGCCGTGGAGGATGATGATGAAGGGCTCGAGTTGGTGCGGGCTGCGTACCCGGCCCTCTGGGCGACCGCGCTGAACCGGTGGTTGCGCCCGGGCCCGCCCAATCAAATCGGCATGCTATATGCCTCCAGTTACCTGGTGCAGACGGGGGGTACGTGCTGGGCCATCGATCCCATCCTGCCTTCCAGCTTGATCCCGGATTGGCCTGCCGTTGACGCGCAGCCATTGCGGCAGTTATCGTTCGTGCTGCTTACGCATGCGCATAGCGACCACTTTGATGGCGGCCTCCTCGCGATGCTGGCCGCGTCGGGGGTTGCGCTGATTGTTCCTGACCATATGCTCGAGTTGGTGCGGGACCGGGTTCGCCCGGCCAGACGCCAAGTCCTGGTTGCCCGGTCGGGAATCCCGCTGACCGTGGCGGGTGTGGATATCTTGCCTTTTGATGGTTTTCATAAGGCTCGTGATGACGCGGGTACGCTCTCGGGAATTGAGTCAACCGGCTATTATATCGTTGCCGGCGGTCGAAATTTAGTGTTCCCGGGGGATGCCCGTCATTATGACCCGCTAACCCTGCCCGATTTACCCGGGGTACCCGACTACTTGTTTGCCCATCTCTGGCTGGGCCGGGGCGCTGCGCTCGCGCCGGAGCCGCCCTTGCTGGACGCCTACGGTCGTTTTGTCGTACGCTGGCGCGCCAAACATATTTATCTGGCGCACCTGCATCAGGTCAGCCGCCCCTTGACAGACCGGTGGACGGAGCGCCATGTGGAGATGGTCCGACAGCATTTGAAACAAATCGATGTGCCGGTCAAGGTTGAGGGGCTTGGCCCTGGTCAGCAGGTGAAATGGTGAGGATAGGACTACGATTACCCCCGGGCTACTTGGCGGGACAATGGGATGCAACCCATACGCCCGCGTTAGGACCGGCACCAGCCGCGTTAACCGAGTTGAAACAGGCGGGCCTCCAGACGGTGGAGCTGAATATGATGCGGGGTGATGTCGAGCCACAGGTCGCGCGCCAGGCGATGGATACACTGGCCGCCGCCGGCTTGGCTATGACGGTTCACGGCTGGCTCGGTCCATTACCCGGGACGGGCGACCCCGAACCGACCGGGGATTTGGTGGCACTTTGCCTGCACGCCCGTGATCATGGGGGCTACCCCCCGTTGATGGTGACGATTCACAGTCTCGCGTCATCCGTTGAGCCGCCTTGCATCATGGCACCGCAAACGGTGCAGGCCATTCAAGGCTGGCTGCGCTTTTTTGCCGCTCAGCGCTTTAACGTGCAGCTCGCGCTGGAACTTAATCGCGCCAATGGGGCTCCCCGGCCGGGGACATCCTACACGTCGCTGCTCGAAATGGTCGAGGAGATCAACCACCCGGGTGTGGGTTTCTGCTGGGATATTGGTCACAGCCACTGGAACTGTCTGCACGGTAAGCATCCATTAAAACCGCCGGATACCTTCACGGCCAAGGTAATCCACACGCACATCCATGATCTCGGCCCTTCCGGGGCCACCCACTATCCGCTGACGCTCGGGAACCTGCCGTTGATGCAATACTTGAATCTGCTGCGCGAGGCCCGGTATAACGGCATCCTCAGTCTGGAACTTTCTCCGGCGCGTTTCACGGAGCTGGGCCTTGACCTGAAATGCGGTATACTGGAATCCATCGCCGTCCTGCAAGCCGCCCGGGATATGCCAATCCAAGCTCGGCCATGAAACTGCTGGTTATTTCGGATGTCCACGCTAACCACCACGCGCTGGAAGCGGTGGTGGCAGCGGAAGGGGATGCCGACCGGATCATTTGTGCGGGGGACCTGGTCGATTATGGTCCGTTCCCGGGCGAGGTGATCGATTGGTTTATGGCGCACGATGTCCTCTGTGTCTCCGGCAACCACGACAAAGCGGTACTCGATGTTTATCGTTCGGCCCACGCTGAACCTGCCAAGCGGGAAGCACCGCCGTATCGCTGGATCCACTACAATGCAAATCGTCTGGAGCCGCATCAGGCGGCCTACCTCGCGGCATGTCCGGAGACGGCCGTGTTCGAAGTCGATGGTTGCTGGTACTTGCTTACCCATCAATTCGGTCCTGCCGCGACGTATGGCACTATTCAGCATTTACATGCATTCGACCAATTCATTGAACCGCATCTAGCGGGGACGGATCCAGCGGACCGGCGCGTCATTTTCGGACATACCCACCGGCAGGGCATTCATTACCTGGCGGCCAACCGGTTATGGTTGAATCCGGGCAGTCTGTCCTACCGGCGGGACGACGACCCAGGTCGCGCGGCGGAATACATGACCATCACGGACGGCAACATTGCGATGAAGCGACTGGACTACGACCGCCGCCCGCTGCTGGCGGCGGCTCGATCCGCGCCCCTAACCGACCCGCAACGGGAATGGGCGCTTGCGCACTA
>SLLF01000223.1 GCA_007134175.1 Kiritimatiellia bacterium
AACAACATAGGGTCGTCGGCTTTCAGGCTATACCCATACCCATGCTCGATAAAGCCCATCCGATAGGCGATGGCGGCCTCGTTCAGGATCACATCCGGCACGCGAAAGGCTTCGATGTTGGTAGCGGCATCCTGTCCCACTTCGCCCGCGGGATAATTCACGGCCACTATGCCCGCTTCTTCCAAGCCGATTTCACGCGCCAGCACTCGTCGCGAGTCACGGAACTCGCGCCGCACTCGCTGCTGGTATTCCCGCAGCGTCTCCAGCCGGCTCAGTTCGGAGCGCCAAAGGCGGTTGACCAATGGCAATCGGAGCAGATCGCCCGCCGCATCCGTTGGCCGTAATTGTCCCGAATCCCACAAACGGCTATGGATCTCCCACACGCCGCTCTCGTGGGCATCCCGGATTTCGCTGAACGTTGCCAGATAACGGTGGGTGCGTTCGATCACCTCCCCTACCCCGACAAACATGGCGGCCCGGATACCGAGATCTTCCAGCACGTGTGTGCCATAACGAAGGGTGTTGCGCCAGCTGCCGTCAAACAGAACCATAACGGCCAGATCCGGCGCGTAATCGCTCAAGTCCGGTTCATCCACCAGTCGCTGTCCCGTCCATGCATGGCGGGTCGCCCTCACCATTCGGTTCAACCACGGGCGACCTTCCGCCAACACGGCGGGCTCCTTCTGTTCAAAATACAGCGGCAGGTCAGATGGGGTCAGAAAGCGGAATCCCGCCCGCCGCAACACCATCAGTTGCTCCCGCAACTGACGCGCGGAGTGCTGATAGGAAAACTCACTCGGGCTGATCCCCCGGTATTGCAGGGCAAAGACCGCACCTTGTGACCCTTCGTACTCCAAACGATCCAAGGCGTCGAGGGCCGCAATGAAGTCACCACGGGCGAAGTGCAACCGCGCCCAGTACAAATGGCGATAGGGATTGTTGGTGTTGAACACACGTAAGTTCTCCCGCAACTGGCGTTCGGCTTGGTCCAGCTGCGTCCGCCCGTAAAAGGCCTCCAGCACCCCATACATAGCGCGTTGGGAAACGGGGTTAAAGTTCTCTAAAACGTTGCTCAAAACCTGTTCAGCAGCGGCGTACTGCCGGTCGGCAATCAACATTTCCCCATGGAACAAATGGGTCCCGATGTCCTGATCGTCGTGGTCCAAGGCAATCTGGATCAGGCGCAGGATATGCGCACGTGTGAACAGGTCCGACCCCTGGTCCAATACACTCTTCATATAGACCGCAATCCGCATGGCCAAAGCCGCCCGGGCAGTGTCGTCGTCGGTGACGTCCATCAGCTCGCGCAACCGCTTAACCGCGATCTGCGGTCGTTGCCCTTGAACCGCCAGTGTCGCCAGCATATCCATGGCATCGGGATTGCGCGGATCAAGTTCCAACACCTGCAGCGCATCCAACTCGGCCTCATCCGTGGCCCCGATCAGCAGCAATACGTTCGCTCGCCCCAGCAGGAAGGTCGGATTATCGGGAATCAGATCATTGATGTTATTCCAATGGGCCAGGGCCGCCTCATACTGTTCGTCAATGTACAATGCCCACGCCAGCTCGATCTCAACGTCGATTCTATCGGGATCTTCAAGAAACAACGCCTGCAAAAGCTCTGCCGCCTTGCCGTGCTTACCGCCCCACAACCACACCCGGCCGAGACTGAGTCGGATTTCGTACTGGTCGGGGTCCAAGGCCAAGCTTTTCAAATACAAGGCTTCCGCCCGCTCAAAATCGCCATCACGGGTAGCCACTTGCGCCAGCAGGTTATGCCCCATCGGTTCATTGGGCGCAATGGTTACGAGTTGAGTCCACAAGGCCTCGGCATCCTCCTCACGTCCGGTCACCCAGTAGGACCAGCCTAGCGTCTCCCACGCGCCCACTAACGTGGGATCCTGCTCGATGGCCCACTCCAGTCGCTCAATCGCTTCGGCGTGCCGCTCATCCTGCGCCAAGGTCATCCCCTCGTACATCGCATGCATAGCCGGCGTTGTTTCGATGGGATCAGGACCTTCCGGTTCCTCATCGATTTCCCACAACTCCAGCTCGGCCTCAAAATCGAGATCCACCAACCATTCAGCGGGGGGGGAAGGATTGTCCGCAACCGCAGCGTACAGCAGGCTGCAACCCAGCACCGCAAAGGTGGCACCCCGAAACAGACATTCAATCGACGTTGGCATCAACAAAGCTCCCGGCATGCGACTAGGGTGCAAAGAACTCCTGCAACACGTGGTCCGCCAGCCAATCGCTACCACTGCGGTTGAGGTGAACGCCATCGGCGTCGCGCACGCGTAACGGCATCCCGTCCGGCCCCGCCACATGACTGGAAAATACGCCGGGGCGACGACTGAACAAGGGTTCGGTGGAATAAAAAACAACCGCCTCCCGCACGTCAGCCGCCGCCGCCACCAGTGCGTTGATAAGGGTGATATCTTGTTGCAGGCGCGCCTCGCGCATGGCCGGTAATCCCAGCCAAATCACCCGCGAACCCGGCATTGCCGTGAGCTTGTCCATCACCAGCGTCACGCGTTTCGTGTATTCGTCCTCCCAAGCGGCCTGATTGTGAGGGTGGATGACGCCACCATCCGTCCGCATGGGCTGCCGATCATTGGTCCCGAACCAGACGAACGTCCATTGTGGATCAAACGTCTCCACCAGCTCGTCAATTTTTGCCATCCAGTCAAAGACATCCAGTCGCGCCAAGCCCGACCCCAGCGAGGTGTACGCGTGGGTGTCAATCCCGTCCTGTCGTGCCAAACGCAACTCCAAACTATGGGCCGGTGCGCGCATCATTGAATCACCGATAAACAGGATCCGCTCCGGCGCGGCGTCCAGCGTCCTGCCCATCCCGCCTAATCCGCACGCCATACAGACCGCGATCCAGCCCAATATCCGTAGCTCACTCATGGTTCATCCTCCAGTAGGGGTTCCAACAACAAGCGCAAACGATCCGCTCCCGTCCGGGTTGCTACCCAGTGCAACGGCACCGTGGCCACGGTCCAGGCGGTACGTACGGGCCCGTATTCGCGGCGGCTGGCTGTCTCATACATGGCCCGCCCATTCAGCACGGCCGCCATCAGATAAAAAACGAAAAAAACAATTACGGCCTGCTTGAACGGGACACCCGCGCTGGCTTCCAGCCGGCGCTGGCCAATGTCCAATTCCTGTTCGCCCTCACTCATGGCCGCCGATAGTAGGCGAGCGCCAACCCATCCGCAAGCGCAAAGGTAGGCCCAGTGCCCCTCGCATCATAATCCGATCTGGTTAATGGGGTGTGACAAATGCCATTTAATCTGCTACTAGGACAACCATGTATCGACTGGTCTATTTGACGGGGCCCCGACAAGGTAGGCGGCTGACCGTGCGTGAAGGCGACGTGGTGTTCGGCTCCAATCCGGCCTGCCCGATTCGGATCGTGCACCCTGCCGTCGCGTCGCAACATGCCATACTGGAGGCGCGCAACCATGGCATTTATATCCGAGTATTGGGACAGAAACTGACAGTAGTCGTTAATCAAGAACGCGTAACCGGTAAACAACTTGCACACGGAGACGAAATCGAGCTGGGTAATGACCGTCTACTGTTTCAGTTAAGCGATACACCGCGCCGACCACCACAGCGTAGCGGTGCTGCGCAACATCTCACCCGTTGGTCTATCGGGGCGGTGCTGCTGGCCCAGCTATTGGTGATCGGCGGGGGACTACTTTACCGGCGTTTCGACCCGATACGCATCCCCCCTCCCCTTCCTCCGGTGAATCGCTCCGAACTGGCCGAACGACTGCGCACACACGCCTGGAACAGCCATTACCAACCCGACCAACCACAATCGCCTGCTCCATTCAAACTGCGACCGCTCTACTTGGTGGTCCCGGCCTTCACGCTTCCGGATGACAAGCCCGTACCCGGTGTGGTAAACTCCGATACAGGAGGGGAGCACCGTCGAGGAACAAACGCTCATGCAATCGAAATGTAAATTATTTTCGTCTGTCGCGCTGAAATGGATCGTCGCCATCACCGGTCTGGTCATGGTGGCCTTTGTGGCCTTTCACCTGACCAACAACATTCGCATCTACTTTGGGCAGGAGGTGTATAACCGCGACGGGTTCGCTTGGAAAACGCCCGTGGTTATCACCATCGCGCGGCCGGTGCTGTTGATCAGTTTCCTGTTGCACATCGCGGCCACGGTGGCCATAAGCCATGACAACCGGCGCAGCGCCCCCCGCTATCAAGCCGGCTACCGCTACCGCCGCGCCACCTGGTGGGGCCGGTTGATGATTGTCAGCGGACTGTTTACCGGGGCCTTTGTTATCATTCATGTGCTACACGCCAAAGTAGGATGGATCGAATCCGATCTACATACTTGGGTGGATCCGTGGGGACGCAAGGACGTCTACAATGTGGTTGTGCTTGGGCTGCGCAATCCGCTCATCGGCGCGGCTTACGCGTTAGGCTTGACCGGTCTGCTCTTCCATATGGGACACGGTGTTCATAGCGCCCTGACCTCACTCAGCTTGACACGAGCCCGGCTGGCGTGCCGCCTGAAAGTCGTTTTGTGGGCATTCCTGCTCATCATCTATGCCGGATACTTGTCGATCCCGCTGGCGGTATGGTTCGGCTGGCTTCAACCGGCGTTATCCTCATGATGGCTTCGCTTCGCACATGGACGGGGCGCGTGGCAGCAAGCGTTTGCGCCTTGGCGCTCAGCGTGTCGGCAGCGGAATGGACCGGCTGGACCTATTATCGTCTAGATCAAGATGTTCCGGAGGACCCGGACGTCGCCGCACGGGTAACCCCCTACCGCGCGGAACTGAAAGAGATCATGGAGCGCCCCTTGACCACCAGCACGGCTGTGATGCCCATGGAAAAGCCGGAAAGTGCCCTAGGCAATCTCATGGCCGATATTCTGCGGCACGAAGCCAACACCGCCTTTGAGGAAGAGGTCCACATCGCGTTGATGAACGGGCGCGGGCTGCGCATTACGCTGCCGGAGGGCACGATTCGGGTGCGCACGATCTATGAGTTGATGCCCTTCGAAAACCACATCGCGGTGCTGCAGTTTACCGGCACACAACTCGCCGCCTTAGCAGACGAAATAGCCCGCTATGGTGGAGAACCGATCAGCGGCATGCACTTTGTCTTCCACAACGGGCAAGCCCGCGACATAGAGGTAAACGGCCAGCCACTCGACCCCGAACGCCGTTACTGGCTCGCGACAAATAACTGGATGGCTAACGGAGGCGGGGAGCTGCCCACCTTGTGGTCCCCCCGGAACCGCGTTGATTTACCGGTACTGATTCGGGACGCGTTCATCGAACACCTGGACGGACTGACGCGCCTTGAACCGCGGCTGGACGGCCGCATTCGCGAGGAGCCCCTGCCATGATCACGCGCAAACAGTTTCTTCGTCAACTTAGCGCCGCCAGTATAGGCACCGGCTGTTTCGGCTGCCAGGCGGTATGGCGCTCCGAGCGCCGCAGTGCGCACACGGTGATCTCGATCATGCATACCAACGATACCCATGCGCGCATCGACCCTTTTCCCGCAGGCTCAGGTGAATATGCCGGGCTGGGAGGTGTGGCCCGGCGCGCCGCGCTGGTGCACCAAGTGCGGCGCGAGAATCCGCACCATCTGCTGTTCGACGCCGGTGACGTGTTTCAGGGCACCCCGTACTTCAATTTCTACGGTGGCGCACTGGATTTCGAACTCATGTCGCATATGGGCTATGATGCCGGCACCATCGGGAATCATGAATTCGACAACCGGGTGGAGGGGTTCGTGGAGGTGGCGCCAAAAGCCCGCTTCCCGTTTGTGATTTCGAATCTGGATTTTAGTGGCGCCCCGGCCATGGGCGCTTTCACCCGCCCCTGGTGGATACGGGAAATCGCCGGGATTCGTGTCGGCGTATTCGGCCTCTGCGTAGCATTTGAAAACCTCGTCCTGCCGGAACTGCACGAGGGGGTAAGGTACCTGAATCCCGTCCGGGTGTCCGCCGAGACCGTCCGCCTGCTCCGTGACGAGCACGCCTGCGACTTGGTAGTGGCCCTTAGCCACCTGGGGCACGCCTACGAATCGGACCAGGTCAGCGACCGCGTCGTGGCCACGGAAGTAGCCGGAATCGACCTGATTATCGGCGGTCACACCCACACCCTGCTGCCGAAACCGGAGGTCGTGGAAGTGGCCGGCCGCCGCCCCACGCTCATCTCGCAGGTAGGCCATGCCGGCGTGGTCCTGGGTCGTTTGGACATATCTCTTGACCGGCGTCAGCAGATCGTCGGCGTAACCGCTCGCCACGCACACGTAGCCGCCTGAATCGAATGAGGTTTTGACATCTTCCGCCGGGGCGGCGTATCATCAACGCGCTTTAGGAGAGGAATAAGATACTATGCCTACGTACGACTATGAATGTTTGCATTGCGGCCATGCGTTTGAGGAATTTCACAGCATAAAGGCACCGAACCCGCCCTGCCCCGAATGCGGCCGCGACGTCCGGCGCAAGATCGGTACCGGAGCAGGCCTGTTGTTCAAGGGATCGGGGTTCTACATCACCGATTACCGTAGCGAGAGTTACAAGCAGGCCTCCAAAGCCGAAAAGAGCGGCACCTCCCCGGCGTCGGACAAGCCGAAAGCCGAGGCTAAGCCGACAACCAAGGGGAGCGGCCCAACGACACCGGCGAAGACGGGCACCCCATCATGAAAACCCAGGTACAATGTGGCTCGTGTGGCAAGCATAACGATGCATCCCGGTTGTTCTGCACCCATTGCGCTTCCAAACTTGACCTGAGCAAAGTCCAACTGGGAACAGGGGAACCCACCCCGTTACGGCACGGATTGAGGCGCCTGCTGCGGGCCACCGTCTGGCTGGCATTGCTACTTGTGCTGGGACTGTTGGTTTGGCCGCCCGAACTGCAAGGCACCGTTGGTGACGAGGCGGCCGCCCAATCGTGCTTCAATAAACTGGCCGATTTGTATGAACTGATAGAGTTCGGCGGCCGCGGATCGCGGGTTTTCTCCGAACAGGAAACCAACGCCTATTTGGCCGAATTACAGACCGAGGCCGAACCCCCGCTACAAGGGTCGGCCTTGAATCTGACGCTGGACATCATCCGGCTGCACCTGCAAGACGACCAAGTGGTGGTCCAGGTGCATGCCCGCTGGCGATTCATCACGCTGGCCCACACCTTGACCGGAACGCCGCGTATCGCCGACGGCCGCTTCATGCTGGATGTCCAGCACGCCGCGCTGGGCCGACTTCCCATGGTGGGGCCTTTCCAGTCCATGGTGGTCGATCGCGTGGTCCCGGTCTTTGCCGCCATGGCCCGTGAACAGCAGGTACTCGATAATCTCAGCCGCATCGAGTTGCGCGAAGGCGCCGCCCGCCTGACGGTCGGAGACAACGCGGCCGACGCCACACAACCGTGAACACGGCGCGTGCCCCGCGAATCATGGCCAACACGCCGAGGGAACGATCATGCGGGCCGTGATTCAACGTTCCGGGCCGGCGGAGGTGGTCGTGAACGGCGCCGTAACGGCCCGGATTGAGCGGGGTGCGGTGGTCCTCTTGGCTGTGGCCCGCGACGACACGCCGCAGGAGGCCGCCTGGCTGGCCGCAAAAATTTCGCGGTTGCGTATCTACAATGATGAGGCGGGACGGATGAACGCGTCGTTAGCGGATGTCGGCGGGGATTTTCTGGTCATCAGTCAATTCACGCTGTATGGTGACAGTCGCAAAGGAAACCGCCCCAGCTATATGGAGTCGGCCCCGCCGGAGCAGGCCAAGGTGTTGTATGAAGAATTTGTGGCCTCGTTACGCCACTGCGGGCATCGAGTCGTAACGGGATCCTTCCAGGCGCAGATGAAAGTCCGCTTGGAGAATGACGGTCCCGTCACCTTGATTATCGAACGGCGGGCCGCAGGCATCAGTTCGACAGCAAGGTGACAGCGTGGTCGAAAGCACCGGCCTTGCCACGGAAGTCGGCGGGCGGCGTCACTAACGGCATAGTTGCAAGACCTTTTTGGCGTAGAGGTATCTTTCTTCTGTTTTAGGTCGAGGGGGTGACTGAGGGGTGCGTTCAGCGATCGGCACCTGCCTGCTTGGCGGTCTGGTCTTGATACATTTGCCTGAAAAGAATCCATGGATCGATCCGGATGAGCTCCCCATGATCAAGGACGGCGAATGCGAAATGACTGTGCTCGGCAACGCCCACCCGAACGCCGGCACCCTCGGCATATTGCGTGCCGGATGACAGCGGCGTGTGCTCGGGAACCGTCAGGTGGGTCATATGGCAACTGGTGAGCACCCAGACCTTGCCATCCTGCCAGTGGCGAATACCGCGCCAGCGATTATTATTGTGACCGGTGGCCGTAGCATTGTAGAGAAATTGGTCGTCCAGATCGATCGGGGCATACAACGGCGTGCCCTTGGGGTGGTTGATGTCCAGCCCGCCGTGTGCCGAAGCACCGTCGTAGGCCCCTAGCCAACAATCCTCCCCCCGGTAGCAATCTTCAATCCTGAGCCCCGCCGGTGGAAGCGGACACCACGGGGCTACCGTTTCCGGACAGATGCGTACGGATGCATCCTGGATAACCAACCGTGCGTGACGGCGCCCCGGCCGTGCGTGCGAGCAGTTCTCCTGCAAGCGGCACGGGCTATGCGTCTCGCGCATAAAGCGGAATATGTCATCAACCGCATCGAGCCAAATGTGTACGCCATCCATTTCCCACGGCTCATAAAATGACGCTTGTGTCCCGACTTCCCGCTCCAGCCGGACCGCCGTCCCCGCAATTTTGCAGTCGGCCCAGAACCGGTAAATGGTCGTCGCGCCCGATTCTTCCGTCCCCGGTTGTTTCAGCGTTGTCCGGATAATTTCAGCCTTCGTGTCGATAAACTCAATCGCCACGGTGCGGCCATTCCGTCGCTCGAACTCAATCATGTCGCCATGGTTGATTTCCAGCGCGGTCAAGGTTGGCGTGGTCTGTCGTTTAACAATCATACGGTCTCTCCTCCAGCAGCAACGCCTGGATTCACAGCACATCCTCGTGGAAGCGCTCATCGCCCACCTCCGTCTGGAGGCGGTGCAGCTCGTCCTTGAGTTCCTGAACCACGCCCGCATAAGCGGGTTCATTCACCACATTGTTCAATTCCGCCGGGTCCTTTTCCAGATCGAACAGCTCCCACTCCGGTGCATGCTGGCTGAGCGGCGGCTCGCCCTTAGCGCCAGGTTCCTGGCCTTGTTTCGTTCCGGGCTGGCCGCATCCGTCATAATAGTAGTAGATGAGTTTGTACTTGTGCGTCCGGACCCCGTAGTGGGCAGCCACGTTGTGCCCCCCCCCGTTCATCCAGTAGCGGTAGTACATCGCCTCCCGCCAGTCCGGCGGAGTGCTGCCACGCATGAGCGGCCGGAAACTGCGTCCCTGGAAAGTCTCCGGCACCGGCACCCCCGCCACGTCCAGCAACAGCGCAGGGAAGTCG
>SLLF01000171.1 GCA_007134175.1 Kiritimatiellia bacterium
ATAATATCGGTGGCATAGCCCGGCAACGGTCCCAGCGGTGCGCCATTCCGGTGCCAGTTGTCCGGGTCTTTGAACGGGCTGTTGCTGACGGTACAGAAGGCATAGTCGAATCCGAAATCCGACGGGGGCTGGGAAAATTCCGGCTCCAGGAACCCGAGGTGCCACTTACCGAAACAGGCGGTCTGATAACCGCGTTTTTGCATCCACTGCGCCACGGTCGGCCGGTGGCGGGCAAGGTGGATGCCGGAACCGATCCGGTTGTCGCCCATTCCGCTGCCGATCAGGCGCGTGACGCCGGCCTTGGCCGGCATGCAGCCGGTCAATAAGGGCGCGCGCCTGGCCGAACAAACCGGCTGACCGGCATAAAAGGCGTCGAAGCGTGTCCCTTCGTGAGCCAGCTCGTCCAAGGCCGGTGTTTGCAGGGATGGATGCCCATAGCAGCCCGGATCTCCCCAGCCGATGTCGTCGCAGATGATGACAACGTAGTTGAGGAGTTGGTTTGATTGTGGCTGTTGGTTCATGATTTGAACGGGATGGCCTAGCATTAAATATGGAGGCTCATGCAAAACCCCTCGGACGCTGAGCCCGGACCTTCGTCAGGAATGCACTTGCCTGTACCAAAATAGGTAGTCGTTATCATGGTGCCGAAATGTATCCTGAACCCCGCTGGTCATGCAACCGTTTTGCGGCTTATATGCGGGATTGATGATTCATCCGGCGTCGTGCACCCTGTCCATTATGCAAAAAGGTTTTCTAGGTATCGATGCGGGGACGCAGGGCTTGTCGGTGATGCTGGCGGATGAACGTATGCGAGTCATCGCGACCGGGGCCGGGGGCTATGCGATGGTATCCGGACTCGGCGAAGGTGACTATGAGCAGCGCCCGGCAGATTGGGAACGGGCCTTGCATGAGGCGATGGTCGCTCTACGGGCGGAGTGCCGGGCAATCGGTCACTCATGGAAGATACAAGCCATCGGCATTTCCGGTCAAATGCATGGTGAAGTGTTGGCGGATGACCAAGGGCGGGCGCTCGGTTCCGCGCGACTGTGGTGCGATGCACGCAACGAGGCGGAGGGCGCGGAGTTGACCGAACGGCTCGGCGTCAAGATGCCCAAACGTATTACGGCGGCGCGCTGGCTCTGGACCCAGCGCCACCAGCCCGATAAAGCGGCGCGGGTGGCGCATATCACGACACCGGGCGGCTGGCTGGCTTACCGCTTGACCGGCGAGTGGACGTTAGGGATTGGTGATGCGTCGGGTATGTTTCCCATCGATCCTCAAACGTTGGACTACGATAAAGACCGCCTGCGGTCCTATGACGCATTGACTCCCGCAGACTTGCCGCGCTTGTCTGACCTATCCCCGCGCGTGCGGCAGGCCGGTGACGACGCGGGAGTGCTGACTGCCGAAGCTGCGCAGTGGTTGGACCTTGAAGCCGGCATTCCCGTGGCGCCCGCAGAGGGGGACCAGCCCGCTGCGTTGGCCGGATCGCTGATCGGCGATGCCGGTATGGTTTCCGTGAGCCTCGGCACGTCCGTCTGTGCCAATGCGGTGGGGGATCGCGCGTTCGAAGGGGTTCATGCGGCCATTGACCATTTTTGTGCCGCGGACGGCAAACCCATCAACATGGTCTGGTTGCGCAACGGCACCACCTTCATGAACGCGGTTGTTGAGATGTTCGGCGGCGTGCTGGGCGGCCACCGGGAAGCGGGATTCGGTGCGGTGATACCCCTTGTGCTGGAAGCGCCCGCCGATTGCGGCGGATTGCTGGCGCTGCCGTTCATGGATGATGAACCCGGTCTGGGCGTGTCGCGGGGTGGGGCCGCCATGTTGTATGGATTGAATGCGACGAATGCCACACCTGGTAACGCGGCCAAAGCCGCGTTACTGGCGACGTTGTTCAACCTGCGTGTCGGCTTGGACGAATTGAAACGGCAAGGGTTCCCCGTTAGCGAGCTGGTACTGTCTGGCGGGCTGGTGCGGGATGCCTCATTGAGCCAGATTGTTGCCGACGCTCTAACCACGCCTGCTTTCGTCCTGCACAGCGCCATCGAAGGGTCGGCTTGGGGGGCCGCCTTGCTCGCCAAGTACCGTTGGTTGAACATTTCCGGCGAGGCACCGGAATGGAGCGCATTTTTACAGGACCATGCTGCGGATGCCCCCCAGCGCTTCATGCCCGGCGTCGGCGCACGGCCCGTATACGACCAAGCCTACACCCGGTATTTGCGCCTGCTGAATGTGTGGCCCACGCTGGCCGACGCCATGGACGATACGGGGAAGGCTAATTCGTAGCGCCGAGCGGCGAGCCGGACGGAATGGTTCCAGGGTGTGACCTGGAGCCAGCGATCGGATTCGAACCGATGACCTGCTCATTACGAGTGAGCTGCTCTACCAACTGAGCTACGCTGGCGGATGGTGGCCAACCGAGATGGACTATAGACCAGCTGCGCGGTACGTCAAGAGCGGAGCGTGCCGCGACAGGTTGGACTTGCCCTGCGCGTTTGTTCAAGGCATGATCACCCCATATTCACGAGGCCGCCCAAGCGGGTTCGTGGTGCAATGTGCCCTGTATTTTGAGGAGAACGGGTGATGGACGTTACGGATATTATGGACATGCTGCCGCACCGCTATCCGCTGTTACTGGTGGATCGTGTACTGGAATGTGACGGCAGCGAACGAATTGTGGCGCTGAAAAATGTGACAGCGACGGAGCCCGTATTTCAAGGGCACTTCCCTGGTAATCCGGTCATGCCCGGGGTCTATCAGCTGGAAGCGATGGCCCAGGTGGCCGGCATCCTGTTGAACCAACGCACCGCACGGCCGGGCGGCATCGCCTATTTCCTGGCGGTCGACAAGGCCCGCTTTCGGAGAGTGTTGGTCCCGGGCGATCAGCTGATTATTACGGTGAAGATGCTGAAGATGCGGGCCACCATGTGCCGGGTCAGTGGCACGATCGAAGTAGACGGCAAGGTGGCGTGCGAAGCGGAAATGATGTTCGGACGGAAGGAGTAGCATCGTCATGGCCGATATTCATCCCACTGCGGTGATCGCGCCGGGCGCGGAGCTGGGCGTGGAGGTTGCCATTGGTCCCTACTGCGTGGTGGGAGAGGGGGTCCGACTGGGTGACCGCTGCCACCTCGACGCCCATGTGGTCATTAGCGGTCATACCACGCTGGGCGCCGACTGCCGCTGCTACCCGTTCAGTTGTATCGGGGGACAGACCCAGGATTTGAAGTACCGCGGAGGTACTACCCGCGTGGAAATCGGGGCGCGCACAACCTTTCGTGAGTACGTTACGGTTAACGCGGCGACGGACGACGGCAACGTGACCCGGGTCGGCGATGATTGCCATATTCTGGCCTATGCCCATATCGCGCACGATTGCGCGGTCGGCAACGGGGTGATCATGGCCAACTGCGGCACGTTGGCCGGGCATGTGATCGTTGAGGACCACGCCATTTTGGGGGGGCTGAGTGCCGTGCACCAGTTTGTACGCCTGGGCCGGATGAGCATTACGGGCGGCTGCTCGCGGGTGGCACAGGATGTGCCGCCCTTTATGACCGCAGCGGGGAACCCCTTGAAAATCCATTCGATCAATGCGATCGGTTTGCAGCGTAAAGGGGTCCCGCGGGAGGTGCAGCGCGTATTGAAAAAAACCTATCGTATCTTGTACCGCCAAGGGTTGACGACCAGTCAGGCGGTGGCCAAATTGGAGACTGAACTGCCTCCGCTGGCGGAGGTGGGTTATTTGATCGCCTTTATCAAGGCTTCGCAGCGCGGTATAACCAAGTAGTGCATTGGATGGGAGAGATGACCACACAATGGAAAAGATGGCTGGTGGCCGGGCTGCTCATGTGCGGGTGGCTGTCGGGCGACGCCGCGACGGAACCAAACGCCTACGTCGATTTCAGTTTCGACGACGCGGATATCCGACTAGTGGTCAAACTGGTGGGTGAAATCACCGGGCGGCGCTTCATCCTCGACGAGCAGGTACTCGGGACCGTAACCGTGGTGACGCCGCCTCAGATTCCGCGCGAGCAGGTCTATCCGTTCTTGCTCACGGTACTCCAGTCGCGGGGGTTTTCGGTGGTCGAGCGTAACGGTCTGCACCATGTGGTGCCGTTACCGGCACGTGAGCTGCCGGATGCCCCGGTGGTGGGCGTGGCCGATGATCTACCCCCGGACGGGGTGGTGACCCGGGTGCTGCAGGCCCGCCACGTGAGTGCGCTGGAATTGCGCCGCTTGCTTGAACCGATGGTGCCCGGGGCGCAAGCGGGTGCCTTGCGGGCGTTCGGGCCCACTAATCACCTCATCATTACCGCTCCTGCCGAGACCATTCGCCGCATTGAAAAGGTGGTGGCGGAGATCGACCGGGAGGGGGCGCATCACGCGATAGAGGTTGTGAAGCTGCAACACGCCGACGCCCATGACCTGGCGCAACAACTGACGGCGGCGCTGCAGGGCGCTGAATCGGCTGGCGGGCGCTTGACCCGCCACATGCAGCAGATCACCGAGGGTGCCGGGGGGCTGGCAGGCGAGGCGCTAGTGGTGCCGGCGGCCCACGCCAATCAGTTGCTACTGGTCGGTGCACCGATGCAGATCAGTGAATTGATCCGTTTGGTCAAACTGCTGGATGTGGAAACCCCGTCGGACTATGGCCGACTTAATGTTATCTTTCTGAAATACCTCAATGCCCAAGAAGCCGCCGAAAGTTTGAACGCATTGTTCGCCAAGAGTGCCGAACAGGAAGCCCGCCCGTCGTTGGCGGTGGAACCGAGCGTCGCCAATAATGCGCTGCTGGTCGATGCGGCCCCGCGCGATTTCGACGTGCTGCGGGGGTTGGTGGAGCGGCTCGACCTGCCGCCGCAACAGGTGATGGTGGAGATACTGATTGCGGAGGTTAGTTTGGGCAAGAGCCTGGACTTGGGGGTGGAATGGGCCACCGTTGATGCGCCGGAAAGCGGCCGTACTACGGTGATTGGGCGCAGCCGACCCGGCCGTGACGACACGGTGCAGGACCTCATTGAGGGCATGTTTCCAGAGGGGCTGACGGTGGGCGTGGCACGTGGGACCTTCACGACGCCGGACGGTCAACTCTTTCCACGGGTTCCGTTCCTGTTGCGCGCGTTGGCGGAAGACCGGGACGTGAAAATCCTGTCGAACATTCCGTTGTGGGCGCAGAACAACATGGAAGCCAGTGTCCATGTCGTGGATAACATTCCGATCCTGACGTCCACCATCGAGGGAGGGGCCGGTACGGCGCGCGATGTGATCCAGAATATAGAGCGGGTGGATGTGGGGATCCAGTTAAAAGTCACGCCCTACGTCAATCCGGACCGTGAGGTGCGGATGAAGTTGAACCCGATTATCGAGGCGATCATCGATGAGGGCCGGGCGCGTGAGGATTTGACCCCCACCATTGCGCGGCGGGAGGTGGACACTACCGTCACCATTCCTGACCGGGCTACGGTGGTGATCAGCGGGTTGATGCGGGAGGATCGGCAGCAGACCGTCTCCAAGGTGCCGTTGCTGGGGGATATCCCGCTGCTGGGCGCCTTGTTCCGCCGCAACGTGGACAGAACGCAGCGGACCAACCTGCTGATTTTTGTGACCCCGCACATCGTGGCTGATCTGGAGGACGCCGCGCGCCTGCGCGATGCCATGGAGGCGCGTACGGACATTGACCACCGGTCCGTCATTCTGGATTGGGAAACGGAAACCGTCCCCACCCCCGAGTTGGCTCCGGGCGTGGACGCGGTTGGGGCGGATGGGGAGGAGTAATCGGGTATGAGTAAACGCATGATTACGGCCCTGGTGCTGATTGCCCTGATGGTGATTGTGATGTTGCTGAATGCCGGCCACAATGTGCGGTTGGATTTGGTCTTTACGTCCATCCGCGTGTCGGCCGCCATGGCGTATCTGGGTTTTGCGGCGCTTGGTGTGGTGGTGGGGATCTTGTTACGGTAAGGAGTGTTTATGCCATCGACCCAACCTTCAGCCAATGCGGTGTGTGTGGAAGCCTTGCTGATGCGCGGGGTGGTAATCCCGGAGCCGGATCAAGTCACCATCGGAGAAGAGGTCCCCCCTGAGCGGGTAGCCCCCGGCGTGGTGCTGCATCCCGGCACCCGGCTGGCAGGTGATACGCTGTCGATCGGCCCTGGTTGTGAACTTGGGACGGAACAACCGGTAACGGTCAAGAACTGCCAACTGGGCCACAACGTGGTCTTGGCAGGCGGCTATTTCAAGGAGGCCGTTTTCCTCGACGGGTCTGCCATGGGCAGCGCGGCGCATGTCCGACCGGGAACACTGCTGGAAGAAGCGGCCAGTGGTGCGCACGCGGTCGGTTTCAAACAGACGATTCTGTTGGCGCATGTCACAACGGGTAGCCTGATTAATTTTTGTGATGTGTTGATGAGCGGGGGCACGGGGCGGAAAGACCACAGCGAAGTGGGATCGTCTTATGTCCATTTCAATTTCACACCGCACGGGGATAAGGCGACCCCTTCGCTGATTGGTGATGTGCCCCACGGGATACGCTATGATCAGGCCCCCATCTTCCTGGGGGGACAGGGCGGACTCGTGGGGCCGACCCGCGTAGCGCATGGCGTGACCGTGGCCGCCGGCACGATCCTGCGTAAGGATGCGTTGCAGGCCGGTCACTTGTATACGGGCCAGGCGGTGGCTGGCGGTGCGCCACGTCCCTATGATCCCACGCGCTACGGGAACATCGGGCGGCTGGTGAAGAATAATCTGATCTTTATCGGCAACCTGCGGGCGTTGCAGGCGTGGTATCGGGACGTGCGGTCGCGGTTCATGCGCTCGTGCCCTTTCCGTGAGGCGTGCCGGCTGGGTGGTGTGCAGGTGTTGGAAATGGCGATCAAGGAGCGGATCAAGCGGCTGGACGATTTGGCCCAGCGGTTGGAACGTGATGCCGCTGACGATGAGCGCGGGGCCACCCCGCGTGCGTTCGTCGACGCGTGGCCGGATCGGCGGCAACGCCTGAAGCGTCCGCCCGATCCCGCAATCGGCGCCACCCCGCGCGCGACGTTTATGTCCGCTTGGACCGCACTATCCGCCGCAAGTCATGTAGCCGCCATGGCGGCTTTGGCACCGGCGGCAAAAGCAGCCGCAACCGCGTGGTTGCAGGAAATAGTCGATGATACATGGGAGGGTATGGAATGAGTCAGCGAATGTTCGGGACGGACGGGGTGCGCGGCGTGGCCAATAAAGCGCCGATGACGGCGGAAATGGTGCTGGAAATCGGTCGGGCCACGGCGTATGTCTGCAAACAACACCCCAACACCCGCCGCCACCGCATCGTCATCGGCAAGGACACCCGCGTGAGCGGGTACATGCTGGAAAACGCGTTGACCGCCGGTATCTGTTCGATGGGCGTGGATGTGTACCTGCTGGGCCCCTTGCCCACGCCGGGTATTGCCTACTTGACGCAGAGTATGCGAGCCGACGCCGGTCTGGTGTTATCGGCGTCGCACAACCCGTACCAGGATAACGGGATTAAGATCTTTTCGCGGACGGGCTACAAACTGCCGGACCAGGAGGAGGACGAGATCGAAAGGTTGATTACCTCGGGCGATATCCGGGACATCCGGCCGACGGCCGATGAGGTTGGTAAAGCGCGGCGCATCGACGATGCTATTGGTCGCTACATTGTCTTTTGCAAGAATACGTTTCCTGACCAGATGACGCTGGATGGGAAAAAGATCGTGCTCGATTGTGCCAATGGTGCCACTTACAAGGTTGCCCCGATTATATTCTCCGAACTGGGGGCGGAAGTGATCGCCATCCATAGTGAGCCGAACGGCCTGAACATTAATGATGGCTGCGGTTCGCAACACACCGAGGACTTGCGGAAGCGCGTTCAGGCGGAAGGCGCGGATATGGGCTTGGCCTTTGATGGTGACGGTGACCGGTTGATTGCGGTCGACGAAACCGGCCAGGAGTTGACGGGCGACCATGTCTTGGCCGTTTGTGCGCGCGGGTACAAACGGCGTGGCCTGCTGCACAACAACTTGATCATTGCCACGGTAATGAGCAATTTCGGATTTCACCAGGCGATGCAGAAGCTGGACATTGAGGTGGGCGTGGCACCGGTGGGTGACCGCTACGTATTGGAAATGATGAGGCAGCGTGGGGCGACGCTGGGGGGTGAGGCGTCGGGGCATCTTATCTTTGCCAATCATCATACGACCGGTGACGGTATTGTCGCCGCCCTTCAATTGCTGGCGGAGATGCGCCTGGTGGACAAACCCCTTTCGGAATTGGCGACGGTCATGCGGTTGTTTCCCCAGGTGCTGATCAACGTGGATGTGCAACAAAAACCGCCGATCGAGGAGGTCGCCGAGTTACAGGACGCCGTACAGGCGGCGGAAGCCGAGCTGGCCGGGGCCGGGCGGGTCCTGATCCGGTATTCCGGTACCCAATCGATGTGCCGGGTGATGGTAGAGGGGCCGGACGAGTCGATCACCCAGCGGTTGGCCAAGGATTTGGCTGCTATGGTGACTACATGCATTGGCTGAAGCCAGGCGCGCTGTGCGGGGGGCTGCTTTGGGCCGTGACTGCTGCGGGCTTGGCCGCGGAGGAGCCGGCGCCATTCGACTGGGGCCCACTGGTCAGCCGGCGACAAGACGTGCACGGCACGTGGCGTCTGCGGGCGCTGGGTCCGTTGTTTGAACGGGCAAGCGGTCCCGATGGCCAGCAGTTAACGGCACTGCGCCCGCTCTACAGTCGCTCTACGCATTCCGGGGAAGACCGTCGCCGGTCCGACTATTTGTGGCCGGTGGGCTTCACCCGCCGTATCGGTACGGACCATCACGGCCGTTTGCTGCTGGCGTTCTGGACACGCTACGATATCAACGATCCGGAGTCCCGTTATCACCTGTACATTATTCCCTTTTATTTTCAAGGGCGTGACGCCGACGGGGAGAGTTATGCTGCCATCTTTCCGCTGGGTGGACGCATTCACGATTTTCTGCGCCACGACACCATTCGTTTTTATGCCTGGCCGCTCTATGTGCGCACGGAACAGGACGAAATCGTGTCGCGCAGCTACTTGTGGCCGTTCGTTTCTCACACCTCGGGCAAAGGTATTCACCGCTTCCGCGTCGTACCCTTTTACGGTCAGAACCGCCATCGCGACCGCTATCACAAGCGTTTCATTATGTGGCCCATCTGGACCGAGGCGGAGTACTTTTGTCCTGGATCATCCGGGTCCGGCTATATCTTGTTCCCGTTATACGGACGCTTGGATTTGGAGGATCAGCGTTCGCGGATGGTGTTGCCACCACTCTTCCGCGTATCCCGCGGGGATCGCGTTAATTTGACGTTGGCCCCGTGGCCAATTTTCCAGCGGCGGACGGGCGAGGTAC
>SLLF01000053.1 GCA_007134175.1 Kiritimatiellia bacterium
CCGGTCATGCGCCAACCATTCAAAAAACTGTGATTCATGACACGCCGCCAGGCGCACCTTATCATCCACGACGTCGTCGATGGCCACGACCACATCCGGGGTGAACGGGCAGGGCTGCCGGAAGGCGTCGTAGGTCAGCAAGACAGCGGGGGCCTGGTTTTGATCAAGGTGCCTCCCATTCTGATTTCCATGTCGTCCGGGTGGGCGCATACCTCTAAATATTTCCGCTTCATAGATGCAAAACCCTTTGTTTAATGATGGGCCCTCGGCTGAGCCGGGGCCGCCGCCACTCGACGCGAACCAACACTCCCAGACGTCAGGGGACTCAACAAACACAGCCGCGGTGCCGGTGTGGCACCGGCACACAGCAACGGGGTCGACGAAAATTGATCCCGTCCCCCTGCGCCGGGGGCTTGTCCGCTCCATTGTTCGTCACGTTAGATTTACTGCCCTGGGTATTCAATCTTTAAACGAGCTAATGTTGTGGGCAGATGGTGCGTGGCCGGTCGGCACGCCACACGATTGGCCAGAGGCGGGTGGCGCCAAAGGTGGACCACGACCTTGAGATCAGTGGGTTAATCCTTGACGGCGGACCCCGCGTCGCTAGGCTTGATCCATGCAATGGTATCGATTCATGCGGGGGGGGATGAAGCGATGAATCGCCCCCACGACAAGCCGTCGCCGGGTCAGGGTGATGGCTCGCGGGGCTGGGCGACCACCCGACGCCAATTCTTACGCGGGCTGGGCCTGGCCGGGGCGGTTTCGGTCCTGCCACGCTCTTCCACCATCATGTCCGTCTCGGCGGATACGGTACAACGCACAGACGGCCTGGAGGAGTGGGGCCGCGATGCGCAATCGCTGACCCTCAACGTGAACGGTCGCGCCCACACGGTCAAGGTCCAGCCACGCGCGACGTTGCTCGAGGTTTTACGCTACGATCTCGGACTGACGGGAACGAAATCCATCTGTGAACACGGCGCATGCGGTGGCTGCTCTGTACTATGGGACGGTCGCGCGGTGCAGGCGTGCCTCTGTCTGGCGATTGAGGCGCACGACCACGAGATCATCACCGTCGAGGGGATTGCGGATGATCCTCGCTTTGTGCCGCTGATCGAATCGTTCTGCGCGCACGATGCCGCGCAGTGCGGCTTTTGTTCGGCCGGCTTCGTGGTGCGCGCGGCGGAATTGTTCCTGCGGGGCCGGTCCTTGGCGCGCGACGAAGTGCGCCGCGAACTGTGCGGCAATCTCTGTCGCTGTGGCGCTTATACGAAAATCGCGGAGGCCGTGACGGCCGCGCTGGCGCGCGGAGGTGCCGCATGAATGCCGTGATCGCCCCGGCCATGCAAAACGACGCGGCGCGACCGGATATCCGCGCCAAAGTGACGGGCCGCGCCCGCTACACCGTCGACGTGCTTCCACCGAACGTGGTTTGGGCGGCCTATCTGCGGTTCCCGTACGGTGCCGGCTGCATCACGGGTTTCGATCTTGACGCCGCCCGGGCCGTGCCGGGCGTGCTGCATATCTCGGTGGATCAGGGGCACCAGCCCCGGTGCGCCGGCGATGTGATCGGAGAATTGGTGGCGGAATCGCCGCAGGCGTTAGACGACGCCAAGACCGCCTTGCAGTTGGCCTGCCGTCCAGGCAACGCCGTGACGGATGCGGAGGAGGTGTACGAGGGCGTGCCGCAGCCAACGGACGAGGAGGCCGCGACGTTGGCACGGGTATTTGCGGACGCCGCCGTAACCGTGGAGGCCTCCTATCGCACGCAGGTACAGACCCATTCCTGTTTGGAACCGCACGCGGTAACGGCGTGGCCCAAGGACGACGGCCAGTGGGACGTATGGGTCAGTACGCAAGGCGTAATGGCGTGCCAGGAACAGGTGGCTCGTGCAACCGGCCGGTCGGCGGCACAGGTGCGGGTCCATGCGGAATATGTGGGCGGCGGGTTTGGCAGCAAATTCGGCATTGGCGCGGAGGGCAATCTGGCCATCAAGTGGGCGCGGGACTTGCAGCGCCCGTGCCGGGTGGCGTTATCGCGCCAGGAAGAGCACGAAATGGGCGGCAATCGTCCCGGCTCGATTCAGTACTACCATATTGCCGCCGATCAGGAAGGCCGCCTATTGGGTGGCCGGATGCATCTGGTCAGCGTGGTCGGTCACACCGGCCGCGGCGGCGGCGTGCGTGCCCCGGCTTATTATCGCTGGGGCGAGATTGTTCGCACGGATGGCACCATCGCCCTGAGCAGTGGATTGCCACGCGCGTTTCGGGCGCCGGCTTGGCCCCAGGCATCCTTTGCCATGGAATCCGTGCTGGACGAGCTGGCGGCCAAGTTGGCCATGGATCCTGTAGCATTGCGGTTGCGCAACGAGACCAGCGAGCGTCGTCGGCGCCAATTGCGGCGGGGCGCGGATTTGATCGGCTGGTCGGAACGCCGCCCGGGCGGGACATGGCCAGGCGTGGTCAAGACGGGATTCGGCTGCGGGGTGGCGTCCTGGGGCAATTCCCAGGGCCGCTGCGCCGTGGATTTGGATGTCTATCCCGACGGCCAAGTGGAAGTGCGTATTGGCATTCAAGACATGGGTACGGGGGCCAGCGTGCTGCCGGTGGATGTGACCGCCCACCATTTGGGACTGGAGCGGAAACGCATTACCGGGCGAATCGGCATCAGTGATTATCCACCTGGTCCGGCCAGTGGGGGTTCGGTGACCTCCCGTTTCACGGCTCCGGCGGTGCGGGATGCCGCGGAAAAGGCGCTGCAGGAAGTGCAGCGTCTGGCGGCGACGGCCCTGGATGTGGCTGCGGCTGATCTGCACTACCGGGACGGCGTGTTCACCGGACCGGAAGAGCAATCCATTAGCTGGGATGATAGCTGCGCGCGGATGGCGGGCAGTAAAATCGCGGTGCGCGGTGAATTCAACGACCGTTTCTGGGGGCGGGGAGAATCCGATACCGTCCAATTCGCTAAAGTGGCGGTGGATACCGAAACCGGCGTCGTGCGGGTGCAGAAGTTGTTGGCGCTGCAGGCGTGTGGGCTGGCCATCAACCGGCTTACCGCGGAGAACCAGATTGAAGGGGCCATGATCCAAGGCATGAGTTATGCCTTGCTGGAAGACCGACACCTCGACGGTCCCACTGGGGCGCAGTTCAATCCTGACCTGCTGCACTACAAAATTGCCGCCATGGGCGATGGGCCGGAGATCGTTGCCATCATTGATCGCGAGGAAAATGAAGACGGCGTCCGCTCGCTGGGCGAGCCGCCCGCCATTCCAACCGCCGGCGCCATTGCCAACGCAGTAGCCAATGCCATCGGCGCGCGGGTCCGGCAATTACCGATTACTCCGGATAAGGTGCTGGCGGCATTGGCGGAGGCAGCCGTATGAAGGCGTTCGACTATGCCGTAGCGCACAACGAGGCGGGTATCGCCGCCGCACTGCAAAAGGGCTACCACATTCTTGCCGGTGGCGTCGATTTGCTGGACCGGCTCAAGGCCGGGATTGAACCGGCGGAGCGGGTGGTTTCGATTAATGCGCTAGAGGCGTATCGTCGCGTCAAGCCGATCGATGACGGCTTGGAAGTGGGTGCCTTGGTCACGTTGCAGGCGATGGCCGAGGACGAACAGGTCCGCGCCGTCGTGCCGCTCCTCGCTACCGTGGCCGCCGGCACGGCGTCCCCGCAGGTGCGGGCCCGGGCGACGCTGGGCGGCAACCTGTTGCAGCGACCGCGTTGCGGGTATTACCGGTCGGCCGCGTTCCATTGCCTGAAAAAAGGCGGGCACCGCTGTTTCGCCTGGGACGGGGAAAACGGCCTGCACTCCATCTTCGCTGGTGGTGCTTGCCGTATCACGCACCCTTCCAGTCTAGCGCCGGTGGTGGTGGCGCTGCGCGCCGAGTTGCGGGCCCATGACGGGCAGGATACGGTGCGTCACCTGGCGGGCGATTTTTTTGTGAACACCGACGAGCAATTGCTACGGGAGAATGTGTTGCCGGCGGAACAGTGGTTGACGTCGCTGTGGTTCCCGCCGGGCAACGTGCTGGTGGGCCATGTTGAAATCAAGCCACGCGCGGTCTACGACTGGCCGATTGCATCTTGCGTGGTGGCGTTCAGCGATAACGGATGGCGGGTTGTGCTTGGGCATGTGGCCCCGTTGCCGTGGCGGGCACGCGCCGCCGAAGAGTTGCTAGGCACCCGGGCGGAGGTCGATGACGACTTGGCGGCTGTGGCCGCCGCCGCAGCCGTGGCGGATGCCGAGCCGATGCGGGATAACGGGTACCGGGTGCGCGTGGCGCAGGCTGCCGTGCGCCGTGCGCTGCTGCAAGCTTGTGGCCGTCCAGCGGAAGGGTTGGCATGATCACCAAGGACAATAGCTGGTTTAATAACGAGCCCAAGCCCTGTTGCCGCCAATTGCGTATCAAATCGATGTACTATCGCACGGACGAGCGGCCTGGCTGTTTGCATGACGAAGAGGCGATGGGCTACTGGTGTGCCCACACCAATGAGGCCATGGGCCCTGACGGCCAAGCGGCTTGTCACGCCACCTGCCAAGCCGGGCGGCGGTGCTTCGAAAAGGGTGGCCCGTAGTGCGGCCAGGGAGATCGGTGTTCCCATGGATTTAATGTCTCCTGGCGTTTTGGGGGCCACAGCCCTGGCGGCGCTATTGGTGGGGTTGGCCAAGAACGGCGTGCCCGGACTAGGGGTGCTGGTGGTGCCCCTGATGGCGTACGCACTCCCGGCCCGTGATTCCGTGGGGGTGTTGTTGCCGCTACTGGTGACCGGGGACATGCTGGCCATCGCGCTCTATCGTCGTCACGCGCAATGGCGCAAACTGTTGGGCCTGTTGCCTTACGTGGTGGCCGGGATGTTGGCGGCGGCCTTCGTCCTGGCCCGAATCGATAATGCCACGCTGCGCCCGCTGCTGGGCGGCCTGATCCTCCTGCTATTGGCGTTGGAGGTGTTGCGGATGCGCCATCAATGGAGGCATTTGCCGCATCATCCGCTGTTCACGGCCGGTATCGGGACGGCTGCCGGCTTTGCCACGACCCTGGGCAATGCGGCCGGACCGATCATGAGTCTTTACCTGTTGAGTCGCGAATTGCCAAAGCAGCAGTTTGTCGGGACGGCGGCTTGGTTTTTCTTTGTGGTCAATTGCAGTAAGGTGCCGCTCTACTGGCAGTTGGGGATGATTACCCCGCAGAGTCTTGCGCTGAACGCCTGGGTGGTGCCGCTGGTGGCGGCGGGCGCCTGGTGCGGATTCCGGCTGTTACCGGTCATCCCGCAGCAATGGTTCAAGGGCCTGGTGCTGTTGCTGACCGCTGTCGCCGCCTTCGGCCTGCTGTTCTGATTGGTGTGCCGCCTTGGCGGCTTCGAGTCGCTTGATCATGGCGTTGATGGCGTCGGCGTCGTAAGGACGCAAGCCGCTCAACAGCAACTTTTTTTTGCCTGAACCGACGCTACCGTTGGATCCGCGCCATTCAAATTCCAGCAGTGCCGCCGCGCGCCGCCCCTCCACCTGCAACGCGGACCGCGCGAAAACCAAGTCGGCGGCGGCATCGGCCACGGTACGCAGTTTATACTCCATGTGGTCGTAGACCACCAAGGGCCGTTCCGGGTTGAACATGACCCCTTCTTCCTCCAGTAACGGTTTGAGATAATGGGGGAAATTCAGGCCGGAAAAGGCCACATAGCGCCGAATAAACGGTTCGATCAACTGCAGCTCAGTGGTGCGTTCGCCTTTGCAGGTTACTTCCAGATAGCGCTTACCCTTCTCATCTTTAACGTCAATGATACTGGAGGAGGCGCCGTCCGACTCGGAAAAGATCAGGGGCGTGGCCCGGCCCACCATGCTGTGAAATTGCAGTCCCATCTGCTCGTATAGGCCATACCGCACCACGGCCAGGGCGAACAGCAAATCGCCGGGCACGCAAAAGCGGCGCGCGTCGGCGTCGTGGATCGGATTGAAATCGCCCGCGATCTGCTTGGCAAAACAACTGGCCTGCTCCAGTTCGATGCGAACCAAGCCGGCTTCCTCGCGATAATAAGGGTCCAGAAACATAACCGCCCATCTTTCGTTCAAAGGGCGGATTATCGTTACTTAAGGGCCACTTGTCCAGCCACAAGCCTCATCGGCCACGATACGAAGCAGCAGGCGACAGGCATTCAGATATTCCGGCAGGTCAGCGTATTCTTCCTGGGTGTGGGGATGATGCTGGCCGGCGCCGAGGGTGACGGTGGGAATGCCCTTGGCATTGTAGTAGTTGGCGTCCAGGCCGCCATTGGTTACCATGGGCGTATACCTCAAACCCAGGGCCTCCAATGCCACCCGGGTCCGTTGCACCGCCGGTTCATGCTCCGCAATGCGGAAGGCTTGATAATCCTCGGCACAGCGGAAGGTGATTTGTCCCGCCACACCCTTGCTACTGACAACAGACGCGGCGGCTTCGTGGAAACAACGCTCGATGGTGGCGGTTATTTGTTGCAGGAAAGCGGGGTCGTGGCTGCGGGACTCACCCGTGACCTGCATGTGATCGGTAACTTGATTACTTGCTTCGCCTCCTTGCATCACGCCGATATTGCTGGTGCCTTTGCGACCGTCTTGATCGATCAACCCGAAAAACCCCCTGCGGGAAATTTCGGTAACCGCCCGAGCGGCAATCAGCGCAGCGGAGACGCCCTGTTCCGGATGTACGCCCGCGTGGGCGGACTTGCCGCGAATCTCGACTTCCCAGCGGTGAGCCCCCGTAGCCCCAACTACTACTTGGTCCGGCGCGCCGCCGTCTATGTTGAAGCCCATCACCGGTCGGCCGAGAACATCCGGATCCACTTCCTTCGCGCCCCAGAGTCCGATCTCTTCGCCCACCGAAAACAAGAGGGTTAGCGGCGGGTGGGGTCGTCCGTCCTGCAGCAGTGCTTCGACCAAGGTGAGCATGGCCGCACAGGCGGTGCGATTGTCGGCGCCCAGCGCGGTGTGCCCGGTAGGTACAATGCGGTCACCTGTGCGTTTCGGTACCGCCCCACGCACCAGTGGTACGGTATCCATGTGGCCAGAGAACAACAGGCGGTCCCCCGTGATCGTGCCTGGCAGGCGCACAATCAAATTCCCCATCTCAAAATCGTGGGGAATACGCGTATGGGCATCATCTTCAAGAATCCACTCTTGCTTACAGCCGGCAGCAAGCAGGCGCTGAGTCAGAAAATCCGCCACGGCCCGTTCACGACCGCTTAGCCCGGGCACTGCTAGCAGTCCCATTAGGATTTGCACAGCTTGTTCGTCATTGAGCGTTGTCATGGGTGTTCCTTTCATATTGATCCCCGCCGGTAACAAGTGTTCGGTCCAACAACACGCCCTGTTGCCGTAGTTGATCCCGCAGCAGGCCGTAGGGCAGCGCCTGAACGTCACCGGCGGTATGACATGCGCTCAGCGCGGCCGCGGTGCCGGCGGCCTCGCCGGTGACCACGCAGGGGGGAATGGCGCGCAACGCGTCCCAGGCGGTGTTATCGACGGAGATGCAGCGACCGGCAGCCAGCAAATTGAACGTGGCGACACCCATGAGACAGGCCAAGGGAATGGCATAGACAGGCCCCCGTTTGCGCCAGTCGCCGGTCAAGCCAATGGTGTCGGCAAACCACTGATGCATATGTTGCTCCCCAAGCGTAAAGTCCGACTCGATACGGCGGGTCATGCGGAAACAGGCCATCGTGGCCGGCATAATCAGCTGGGGGTCGTCGGTCGGGTGCTGCTCCCGAAGCCGGTCCAGGAGTTGCCGGACTTTGGCACGCGTTTGGACGATATGGTCCGTTACCTGGGTGGCATCATCCCCCCGGAAGAAAGGGGCGACCGCATTACATCGCTCCGCACGCGGGCTGTATCGATTGCTCAGCTTGTGCAGCTTCAGCTCGCCATGGGTGAGCGTGTAGCACCAGCCGGCTAGGACATTCGTGTCCAGCGATACCGTTTGTTCGCCGGCCAATACGCAGATATCGGCGTCACCGGTTGCGTCCACGACGGTCCGACAGCCGAGCGCGGTTCGCCCGGACTTATTCTCCACCACCACATGCGAAATACGTTGGCCTTCCTTGTGAACGGCGCATACGCGCGTGTCGTAGTATAAATGGATCCCCGCCTCGACAACCTTCCTTTCCAGGGCCAGCATATAGGTTGCGGGGTTGAACTCGACACGATAACGCGTTTGGTGGCGCTCGTCCGGGCACCCCCCCGGCTGCCAGCAGGACGGGACACGCGTAAAACGGGAGGCCGGGTGGTTCTGCCGAAGGTCGGCCACGGAAAGTTTAAGCAGTTCTTCACCTAGTCCGGCCACGACTTGATTGCCCATGCCGTCACACAGCGGAAGCCACACGGTTACGTTGCCAAGGGTAGCCAGGCCGCCGAGCGCACAGTATCGCTCAATCAAGCACACGCGGGCACCAAGGCGCACCGCAGCCAATGCAGCGGCAACACCCGCCATGCCCCCCCCGGCCACCAGCACATCGTATTCCCCGACCACCGGCAATTGTCGGGCGGGTTCCTTAACAAAACTATCGGTGGACACGGGTTTCTCCTTCGCTCTCTGTTCATCTCTAGCCCGCATTTCTACCACGCGGGGAGAAGACGAGGCTAGAGGTACTCTTCCGTTTGCAGCCTGTCGAGGTAATCGTGGGCTGCAACCAATTTGGGAAGCTGACCGGCGGATACGGCCGCTGCCTGGCGGTCGAGCTTTTTCCGCTTGATCCAGAATTGGGGTTGCCGCTCGGCCAGCGCAATGCTCTTGGAATGTTTCACGATACGGTCAAGGCCGGCAATATACTCGCTAAAATAGAACCCGGCAATAGGCGTGATGGCGCGCTGCGCCACTTTATCCGTAAACGCGGCCTTGGCATTGAGGCTGTGGCGGACATACTCGTCGCGTAGTCGCAATATACGCTCAGCCATCTGCTGGATGTTCTCGACCTCGGGATTCAACGACTCGATTACCGCCCGGAACGTCTTGAGCGCTTTGGCGTAAAGGTCGAACAGTATGTCCAGGGATTCTGAATCGACAGTGGCTGCTGAAATCTGCTGGCGGCGCAGCGAAAGGTCGCAAATGGCCTCAATATGGTCGCCGATGCGTTCCAAATCATTCATGCAACGATTGATATGTTGAATCAAGATCGCCTGGCGCCTGGAGAGGTACCGATGCGTCAAGGCGCTCAGGTACTCCTTCATGGAAAGCTTGACCTCGTTGACCACCCGCTCGTTCATGCGGATTTCCATGACCGTTTTGTTGCTGTGGGTGAACAAAACCG